>DAMCDT010000305.1:0-4497 GCA_032058265.1 Tannerellaceae bacterium | reverse complement strand
CGGGAGATCAGTTCTTACTTGATTTAGGTTATCTGCTCCATAAGCAAAGTTACAACTTCGTCGATATGTTCCTTAACGGTGACGACCTTAGCCGCTTCAATACCATTCATTGTGTCAACCTCGCACAAGGTATAAAGGAACCTGTTATTTACTATCAGCAACAACCGGAAAAGAAATACCTGGATGCTGTCAATAAAGCATTTGCTGATATACGTAAATATCATGGACAGCCTCAGGGAATGTATGGAGGCGATGAAGGTATTCATGGAAATAACCCCACTCAAGGCTCTGAGCTCTGTTCAGCCGTAGAGTTAATGTTCTCACTGGAAAAGATGGTTGAGATCACGGGGGATATTGCTTATGCCGACCATTTGGAACGGGTTGCATTCAATGCACTTCCAACCCAAATATCCGATGATTTTATGACCAAGCAATATTTCCAGCAGGCTAATCAGGTAATGATTACCCGTCATCCCCATAATTTTTATGAAGATGAAAGCCATGGCGGTACAGATATAAATTTCGGATTATTAACAGGTTATCCCTGTTGTGCTTCCAATATGCACCAGGGATGGCCCAAGTTTACGCAAAACCTTTGGTATGCTACTCCTGATAATGGGTTAGCCGTTCTGGCATTTTCTCCTTCTGAAGTAAATGCAAAAGTTGGCAACGGATGTACCGTTAAAATCACGGAAGAAACTTTTTACCCTATGGATGATAAAATCACATTTACAATTAGTATTCAGGATAAGAAAATTAAGGAAACTACTTTCCCTCTCCACTTACGTATCCCTGGCTGGTGCAAAGAAGCAACCATAACCGTAAACGGGCAGTCTTATAATACCGCCAAAGGAGGAAATATGGCAATCATCCACCGAATATGGAAAAACAATGACCAGGTTGTATTACACCTCCCGATGGAAGTAACCACCAGCCGTTGGTATGAAAATAGTGTTGCCATTGAACGGGGGCCATTAGTTTACGGACTTCAGATGGAAGAAAACTGGGAGAAGAAAGACTTCCCAAAAGACGAACAAGTCCGTTATGGGGAATATTACTATAACGTTACATCACCCAGTAGATGGAATTACGGTATCGTTACATTCCGCCCGGAGGATATGAAAGAACATTTCAAAGTTTCAATAAATAAAGAAAAACAACAATCTGCATATCCCTGGAATGTTGAAAATGCCCCGATAAAGATCAAAGTAAAAGCAAAGCAAATTCCATCATGGAACCTCTATAATGAAATGTCCGGCCCTCTACCCTACTCCGTTAACCACAGTTATGAACCAGTGGAAGAAATAACATTAATACCCTATGGTTGCACAACTTTGAGGATTTCAGAATTCCCTTTAGTCAGATAAATTTAGGCCTTTTATATCCTATAAAACTAATGAAAGGCTGTCCGAAAACAAAACCGGACAGTCTTTCATTTTTATTTTACCATTATCATTTATAAAATGATTTACATCATTTCATAAACTTATCTGCATCATTTTATTTCTTATCAAGGATAAGTTACTGACAATAATTTGGTTGTACTTTCAACTTTTCCTTTTTTACTTAATTCCTGGCTCATAACCTCCCCAATACCGGCTGCATACCATGAGGCATTATAAGTGGTCGCCCCGATTCCTAATAGGGCCTTCACTTTAACTGTTTCCAAAACTTTAAAACAATCATACGTTACTGCATTTACAGTTATGTTTTCTTTTCCATTTATAATGCGTTCTTCCGAAAATATTGTCATCAGTCTTTTATTTTTCTCTCCCTCATCCGTTTTAACATACATTTCGATAGTGAAAGGTTCTAATGTCTGCCCTACCATTGGGTTGGCCGGATACAATATATCATCACCTTCAAAAAGTATATCTGCTTTAGTTGATAAATCACCTAATGACGACTTTAATGATTCTTTCAAAACAATTACTTTATCTTTTGTTATTAGTACTTTGGAAATAACAACAGGCATTTTCTTCTTTGGTTTACGGTCTTTATCCAATGTTTCAGCACGTGTAATCACAAGAGTTCCATCTGCTGTTTCTGTTTTGTTTTGAACAGTGCGTAATAAATATCCGGTTATCTTATCATTTTTATCTAACAAAACATACTCCAGCTTTATTCCTTCTACCGTAGCAACAAATGGAGATTCAGCAAATAGTAATTCTGCAAAAAAGAATAAAGATAAAATAAGCAGGATGGTTTGTTTCGTTCTCATTTTCGTTTTCATTTATCGGGTTAGTTCGACAAACATACGCAAAAAAATTACATACCCCACCCTTCTCGGTCAAGATTACGGTAATTGATAGCCTCGGCAAGATGTTTCGGTTGTACCTTTTCTGCATTTTCCAAATCAGCGATCGTCCGGGAGACTTTAAGGATACGATCATAGGCACGGGCGGACAGGTTTAACCGTTGCATTGCAGTCTTAAGTAAAGTAAGCCCTGCCTCATCCGGTACAACATATTCATGAAGTTGCTTTGTGGTCATTTGTGCATTACAGTAAATACCTTTATAAGTTTTAAAACGTTGCTCCTGGATCTCCCGGGCTTTCATCACCCGTTCACGAACTGCCGCACTGGGTTCGGAAGATCGCCTTTCAGAGATTTTCTCGAAAGGCACAGGGGTTATCTCCACTTGTATGTCAATCCGGTCTAATAACGGCCCGGAAATACGATTCATATATTTCTGAACGGCTCCGGGAGGACATAAACACGGACGTTCCGGGTGGTTATAATATCCGCATGGACATGGATTCATGGAACCTACAAGCATGAAACCTGCCGGATAATCGATTGAAAGACGGGCACGGGAGATCGTAATCCGCCTGTCTTCCAGTGGTTGTCGCATTACTTCTAATACTCCCCTGTTAAATTCGGGCAACTCATCCAGAAACAATACGCCATTGTGTGCCAAACTAATTTCACCGGGTTGGGGAAAAGAACCTCCTCCTACCATGGCAACATTGGAAATGGTATGATGCGGAGAACGGAAAGGACGCTGTGCCATCAAAGAAGTTCCTTTACTTATCTTACCCGCTACAGAATGTATTTTAGTTGTCTCTAAAGATTCATTTAAAGACAAAGGCGGCAGTATGGAGGGAAGCCGTTTTGCGAGCATTGATTTTCCGCTTCCGGGAGGTCCTATCATAATTAAGTTATGTCCACCGGCAGCGGCTACTTCCAAAGCCCGTTTAACATTTTCTTGTCCCCTCACATCAGAGAAATCATATTCAAATATCTCCTGAAGTGAATAAAACTCTGCCCGTGTATCGACAACCGTAGGTTCTAACTGGCATTTTCCATCTATGAATTCAATGACTTCTTTAATGTTGTTCACACCATATACATTAATTCCACTAACAACCGCCGCTTCCCGGGCGTTTTGTTTTGGTAAGATCAGTCCAGTGAAACCTTCTTCTTTTGCTTTGATTGCAATGGGCAAAGCTCCCTTTATGGGAAGGATAGTACCATCAAGGGACAATTCACCCATAATCAGTAATTTATCCAATTTGGAGGAATCAATTTGTTCGGCTGCAGCCATAATCCCTATTGCCAAAGGCAGATCGTAAGAAGAGCCCTCCTTTCGGATATCAGCAGGCGCCATATTAATGACTATTCTATATCGTGGAAACTTGTAACCGTTTACCTGAAGTGCTGAAATAATCCGTTCATGGCTTTCACGAACGGCAACATCAGGCAATCCTACCAGAAAGAATTGGATTCCTTTATTACAACTGACCTCAATGGTTATGATTGTTGCAGAGATACCCTGCACAGCAGCAGCATACGATTTAATAAGCATAGTTAAAATTTGGTTTAGTTATAAAGATTAATACCTCAATAATAATTAGTATTAATCAACCGTATCTTTATTTAAAAGTTTTTCAAGGTTTTGTTTTACTTCCGTTCCACTTTCTGTTTTCAGAATGATTGACCTGTCTTCATCAATTAAGAAACAGCGCGGTAAAGAACTAACATTATATAAATCGACTAACATGGTAGCTTGTCCGGCCGAATCTGTTACCAGATTCCATTTGATACTGTCTTGATGTAAGAGCTCCCTTACTCCCGGCAGGTCATCATCCAGACTTATCAGTAATTGCTCCAATTGTTCACTATCATATTTTTGATCAATTTCATCCAGATACAGATCATCGGTCTGACACATATCGCACCAGGGAGCAGTAAATGTCAATAATAAGTATTTATCCGGGAAAGAATCCAGGCTAACGGGCTCACCATATATATTCTTTACAGTGAAATTCGGGGCTTCTGCTCCTAAAGCGGTACGTTTAGCACGAGTACTATATTGTTCCAGATCTTTTACCAGATAGAAATCCTTTAGCTTCGGATCAAGCGCAATCAGCAATTCGTCTAATAATCGAGTATCGTCTTGATCAGTGAAAAATATATGGATTAGTACAGCAGAAGCTTCTTCTGCGGGATGATCTTTTATATAAGCCAAAGCTTGTTCCTGTATCTGATGATTAAC
>DAMCDT010000304.1:0-4503 GCA_032058265.1 Tannerellaceae bacterium | reverse complement strand
CACCCTTTTTTGTCGTAATGATAACAACACCGTTTGAAGCCCTGGAACCATAAATGGCAGTAGCGGAAGCATCTTTCAATACGGTGAATGTTTCAATGTCATTCGGATTGATTGTACTTAACGGGTTGGAAACCCCTTTGATACCTTCATTATCAATCGCTAGTCCGTCGATAACGATCAAAGGACTGTTACTCGCGGAAAGGGAAGCTCCACCACGGATACGGATCATAGATCCACTACCGGGCGCTCCACCATCGGTTGTAACATTCACACCCGCTATTTTACCAGTGATCATATCTGTGGCTGTTGTTGTAAGACCACGGTTCATTTCATCCGGTTTGATGGCTGTTACAGATCCAGTGGCATCATTCTTTCGAACTGTACCATATCCAATCACGACAATTTCATCTAATAATTCCACATCTTCCTGAAGAACAACTATTAAACTTCGTTGTCCCTGAAGGGGGATTTCCTGAGTCCTGTAACCGATATAAGATACACTTATCGTTGCACCGGATGGTACGGAAAGAGAGAAATTACCGTCAAAATCGGTAACTGTACCTGTTGTTGTTCCTTTTACCAGAACACTCGCCCCAATGATGGGTTCACCAGTTGCATCCTTTACATTACCTGTTAAGGTAAAATCTTGAGCAAAAGCATTAAAGGAGATAGCTAATCCTAGAATTAGAGTAAAGATTAGCTTTGCATTATAAGACTGTTTTCTTCTTTTCATGCATTAGATTATTTAAAATTTATACTAATATGTGTTATTTTTAGGTCAAACTATATTTACAAAAGTATATCTCTTAAACCTATATTAAGGTTAAAAGGTTTTTTTTAAGGCACATTATTTTGCGCAAACGTTGTCGCAATCGTTTGCGTAATGCGTAAAAATGAATATATTTGACACAAGTATTCTATGCATGATGAAGAAGCGGCAGATAACAATAAAAGATATTGCAAAAGCACTTAACATTTCCCCTTCAACTGTCTCACGATCATTGGCCGACCACCCTGATATAAGCCGTGAAACGAAAGACATGGTAAATGCTTTCGCACGTTTACATAAATATAAGCCTAACGCTTTGGCGTCAAGCCTTCGGACGAATAACAATAAGATGATAGGTGTTATTCTTCCGGAAATCGTTCATTTCTTTTTTTCGTCGGTGTTATCCGGTATTGAAGATGAAGCCGAGAAAGAAGGGTACCGTGTAATTATTAGCCAAAGTAATGAGGATTACGCCAAGGAGGTAAAAGGAGCACGGTCTTTACTGGAAGCACGTGTTTGTGGAGTTTTGGCTTCAATGGCTAAATCAACAACTAGTTATGATCATTTCCAGGAATTGATTGACAATGATATACCTGTTGTTTTCTTTGATCGTATATGTACCGGGATTATTACCGACAAAGTAGTTGTCGATGATTATGCGGGAGCTTTTTCGGCTGTCGATTATCTCATTAAGACCGGATGTAAACGAATTGCTTTTCTAGGTTCTCCCGCAAACCTTCCGATTTCCAATAACAGGCGTATGGGATATGAAGATGCATTAAGAAATCATAAGATACCGGTTGATAAAGAATTAATTAAAATTTGTGATAATTATGACGATGCTCGTGTCCTTGTTCCGCAGCTATTATCTTTATCCAATGCGCCTGATGCTTTCTTTGCAGTAAATGATGAAACTGCCATTGGTGTAATTAGTGTTTTGAAAACGTTGAGTATAAAAATACCTGAGCAGGTTTCTGTTTGCGGATTCACCAATAGCAGCCTTACGGAAATGTGTGATCCTCCTTTAACATCCGTTGATCAACATTGTTATGAATTAGGAGAAACGGCAATGAAATTATTACTTAGAAGAATTAAAGAAGATAATAAAGAGAATAGACTTGTTAATAAAATAATCAAAACTAACTTAGTTGTCCGTCAAACGACACGATAGCATTTCTATTTTATATTTGTATCTGATTATCGTTTTAAATATTGAAATTAAGTAGGATTTTATGAAAAAGAAACCCTTTCTGAGTTTTTGGCAAATTTGGAATATGACTTTTGGCTTTCTGGGTATTCAATTCGGATTTGCTCTTCAAAATGCTAACTCAAGCAGAATTTTACAAATATACGGTGCGGATGTTGAACATCTATCTTTATTTTGGTTGGCAGCCCCGTTGACCGGAATGATCATACAACCTATTGTCGGACATTATTCCGACCGGACATGGTGTAAGTTAGGACGTAGGCGTCCTTTCTTTCTGGTAGGCGCTATCCTTACGGCGATCGCTTTAGTACTGATGCCAAACGCCGGGATATTTCTTTCCCCGGATGTTACCTACAAGATATTATCCCCTGTACTGATCGGAGCCGGAATGTTAATGATCATGGATGCTTCCATTAATATAACGATGGAGCCTTTTCGTGCGTTAGTGGGAGATATGTTGCCCGACGAACAACATACCACCGGATTTTCTGTTCAAACGTTCCTGATTGGTATCGGCGCTGTAGTTGGTTCATGGTTACCCAGTATTATGAATCAGGTATTCGGTTTTTCTAATATGGCTGCTGCAGGCCATGTGGCAGACAATGTGAAGTATGCTTTTTACGTGGGTGCCGCTGTTTTATTTCTAAGTGTTTTATGGACGATATTTAAGACGAAAGAATATTCTCCGGCAGAGCTGGCAGAGTTTAATAAAGAGAAAGAATGCTCTGTTTGTGATACAAAGAAACGTTCCGGTTTCATGGAAATCATGCATGATATAGTTCGCATGCCGAAAATTATGTGGCAATTAGGACTTTGTCAGTTCTTCGCATGGTTTGCTTTGTATTCCATGTGGGTATATACAACGCCTGCGATTGCCGATCATGTTTATAATTCACCCGATCCTAATTCGTCAGGATATGCTGCTGCTGGTGATAAAGTAGGAGAATTATTCGGTATTTATAATTTCGTAGCTATGTTATTTGCTTTACTGCTCATACCTATCGCACGTAAATTAGGGCGTAAGATGACGCATTCTGTTTGCTTATGCCTGGGAGGCGCCGGATTAATATCATTGTATTTATTGACTGATACAAATATAATGATCGTTTCAATGATCGGTATTGGTATTGCCTGGGCCAGTATTTTAGCAATGCCTTATGCCATATTATCGGATAGTCTTCCACCGGAAAAGATGGGGACGTATATGGGTATCTTCAATTTCTTTATAACACTTCCACAAATAACGAATGGATTGATCCATGGATGGATCGTTAGGAATATATACAGCGGACAAACCATATATGCTCTTTTGACGGGAGGCTTCTTTTTATTCTTTGCGGCTGCTGCCGTATTTCTGGTAAAGGATAAGAAGGGAAAACTTCAACGAGCTTAAAAACAAATTAGATGTCCGGCTTCCTGCTGTCAGACTTATTGTCTATCCATATTCTTAAAAACAGCAAGTTATTATATATTTCAATAGAAAAACGTATGCATGAATAACCACTGGTCACCCAGGAGTTACAACAGGAAGCCTGTGGACATCTGTTAAGATCTGGAATTAATTATATTCATTTGTTTCTTCCTCATGATGACCGCCGATTACTCTTAAGGCTGCCATTAAAAAGGAAACGATGCCGAGGGCACCCATAATTATATGTTTCTCAGTTAAATTGCTGAAATCAGATGTTCCAACTAATACCAATACGATAAACGACAGCATCATTACCGCGTCTACCAAATCTTTATTAATTTTCATTTTAGAATCTTTTATTAAAAGGATACGGTAAATTATTTATCTTCTACATTACTCTCTTCAACGGAGGCTTTTGGGTTACTTAAAGATTTCATAATTCCGAAGAGTCCTCCTAAAAGGGTGATCATAACTACGACCAACTTTAAATAATCGTTTGTAATTATAGAGCTAAATGCAAGTACACAACCTGCTACGATTAATAAAAGATATAGGTAAAGGCTACCTTTTGATTTTTTAGTTGCCATAAATATTTTTTTAGTTGTAAATAATAATGTGAAAACATGTGTTGCTAGAGTAACGCAATGATACATACTACAGAAATGTTTATTTCCATAGCAGAAAAGAAATATTACAACTAAAATTCAAATAATGATTTTGCGCAAGGCATATACATGATATCCCATGCAGCAAAGGAGGGCATTTATATTAGTGGTTTGACTAATGGAAAAGAGTTCGCTCACCTTTTGAATCTGAAAGATTTCTTTTAATCTGACATTATAAAAAGATCTTACAGCATGTCTGACAACTTTTAAGTGAGGAGCTATATTTGTCGGTTGAATGTTTCTTCGCGGTGTAAGACAATTACTGTTTTTAATGTCTTTACTAATTATTTCTATTTTATCCTGGATATCAGTAAAAGGATTTTTCTCTTTCATTGAGGCTTCTTTCTTTGCTATATCCGAAGAATCAGCAACTGTTTCCACCTGATATGTAAAAAGGTAGAGAACAAATAGCAACCCAGATATGATAAAAATCCGTCTCATGCCGCAAATT
>DAMCDT010000303.1:0-4568 GCA_032058265.1 Tannerellaceae bacterium | reverse complement strand
AAATAATATTTAAAAATGCCAATTTATACGCACCTTCTTTGAAAAGAAACATAGAATCTAACGCAAATGTAGAAAAAGTCGTAAATCCCCCGAAAAAACCGGCAAATAGAAATATACGAATATTGGCAGAGAAATTAAACGTTTCTGCAATACTCCAAAAGAAACCAATAAAAAAAGAACCGAGAATATTAACAGACAAAACTCCGATTGGGAAAGAATGTGTAATTAATCGGTGCGAGTGTTCAATAAGTCCATAACGCAACAATGTTCCGATTGCTCCGCCTATTATTAAAAACAGAATCTTCATCATAATTCTGTGTGTTTCCCCCGGGCACGGTTAGGAGACCCGGGGAAGGTAATTGATTTAGGTTTTCAACTTAATTGGCCGACTCAAACTGTCTCAGGAAACGAATATCATTTTCCGAGAACAAGCGTAAGTCTTTCACTTGGTATTTTAAATTTGATACACGCTCAATACCCATACCTAAAGCATATCCGGTATAGATTTTGCTGTCGATTCCGCAATTATCCAATACATTGGGATGAACCATACCGCATCCCAGTATCTCTACCCATCCTGTATATTTACAGAAAGGACAACCTTTACCACCGCAGATATTACATGAGATATCCATTTCGGCAGAAGGTTCGGTAAATGGGAAATAAGAAGGGCGCAAACGTATTTTAGTATCATTTCCGAACATTTCTTTTGCAAAGAAAAGCAATGCTTGTTTCAGATCAGCGAATGAAACGTCTTTATCTACGTACAAGGCTTCTACCTGGTGAAAGAAACAATGCGCACGATAAGATATGGCTTCATGACGGTAAACACGTCCGGGACATATAATACGGATAGGAGGTTGCGTGTTCTCCATCACACGTGTTTGTACAGATGATGTATGTGTACGAAGTACGATTTCAGGATTGTGCTGTATAAAGAAAGTATCCTGCATATCACGTGCCGGATGATCTTCTGCGAAATTCAGGGAAGAGAAAACATGCCAGTCGTCTTCTATTTCCGGTCCTTCGGCAATACTGAATCCTAAACGTCCGAATATATCACAGATTTCTTTTTTAACAATGGAAAGAGGGTGGCGAGTTCCCAACGTAATGGGATAAGCAGTCCTTGTTAAATCAATATCATCGTCGGATGTTTGTATATTAGCAAAACTATCCCTTAATTCATTGATCTTCTCCTGAGCTTTTTCTTTCAATTGATTCAGATATTGTCCGACTTCACGTTTTTGATCAGCTGCCACGTTTCGGAAATCATTCATCAACTGAGATATTTCACCTTTCTTACTAAGATACTTAATACGTAGAGCTTCAATCTCTTCAGCATTCGCCGCTTTTAACTCCTCCACTTCCTGAAGCAGAGACTTAATCTTATCAATCATTTCCAATGCTAATTTCTTTTGTGACTGCAAATTTAGCTCTTTCTTTCTATAATGCAATCGTTTCCGGCCGTTTTTTATCAGATATTGTCTTTTGACTGCAAAGAATGTTATATTTTGTTCCAGGGTTTTTTATACTTTATCCGCAATATTTTTATCTGCCACCAGCCGGTGGATATTAATACACCAACCGGTGGATATTCGTGCACCAATTGGTGGATATTAATCCACCAGTCGGTGGCAGATAAAATATACGGGAAAAAAATATGAAATAGTAGTTACCAAACGGAGAAAAAAAGCCTGTAAAAGAATGATATTTATCTATTTATGTATTATATCTACCGTTTCATTGCTTCTGCTTTCAAACCAAGTGGCATTTTTTCGATAGCATATCGTAAAGATGTACGTGGCATAATATGCTTTTTGCTTATCACATATTCAAATACTTCTTGTTGATATTTTTCACTGGCTGCTTTCAGCATCCATCCGTAACCCTTCCGAACCAGATCATCTGTGTCCAATAACAAGATATCAGCTATTTCAAATATTTCATTTAAAAACATTCCTTTACGGGCGGGAAGGATTAAAGAGACAGCGCTTCCGCGGCGCGTCCATCTGTTTTCAGACGTAGCCCACTTTTTTAATTCAGATATAAATTGGGGATATATTTCAAGAAAAGTCCCGATGGTATGGTTACATAAAGTATCGCACGAAGCCCAGTTGTTAACATAATTCATTAACCAATGTTCGAATACATTGAAATCATCAGGAGTATAGGTTTTCCTTATATAATAAGACCAGTCGGCTGCAATATATGATTCTTCAGAGATACCTGATTTCCATAGTACTTCGCATAATTCATATATTTCCTTTTTAGATTTGTCTTTAATCAACTCATACGATTGTTTCGCTATCTTATGCACCAATGGTACTTTTACACCATAAAAGGTTATCTTCTCTTTGAAAAAGTTTTGTGCATTTTGCTTTGTTCTTTCATCAGCACTGTCGGTAAGCGCCACACGTATGTCTGAAATGATTGTTTCCATGATAGAGTTAGTTTAATACAAAGAAAAAGTTTTTCTGCTTAATCAGAAACGATAGCCAAAAGAAACGAAAAAAGAATGCAGATTTTTTTTCTTTGGCAGGGATTCATTCCAGGCTCTTCCGTCTACTATCATGTTCCGTTGGCCATTATAAAGATCAAAATTGGAAAAATAATAACCTACAGCGAAATGCAATTTATTAAAGGGTATGGTAAGAAATCCTTTCACATGATGGAAGAGGGCTTTAGCTCCTTTATTCTTAACTGTGATATAATCGAGATAGGGATAATTCAGTTCTGTATAATACCTTGTTTCATTAGGAAAGAGATGGAACAATGGGCCTGCTTCCAGATTCAGCATCCAGGCATCTTTTTCAACTTCTTTCATTAACGGTAAGCTTAAACGTACCGCCGGACGCAATAAGACAGCGGACGCATATTGTTGATCATCCCACACGGTTCGTTCATCAAATGATCTATTATTTAGTAAATAATCTACCCAATAAGAAAAGTCCTGGCTCATAACATTTAAACCTATTGTAAATCCGAAGAAACGAGAAAGAAAAACAGAGTAACCGGTTTCCAGTTCCCAAGCTGATTGTGAATTAATTCCTCCGGTTACCTGAAGTTCATTTCTCAGAAACTCATCCGGGTATTGACTACTATGCATATTCATTATTGAACATATCGCAAATAAAAAAAGGAGATTAAATTTATTCATGATTAAAAGTGTTTGAGTTGAATCCTGTTTATCTATATGATAAGAACAAGAGGAAAAACCCCTACTCTATCCCAATAAAAAAGGAGAAAACTTTTATTGTTTCCTCCTTTTCCATACGCGAATAACACTTCCTAAACTTATCTTTTAGCCAGATCGTGGTCAATACAAGATAAAGCATGTACTCCAAATACTTTGAACTTATCTACAATACTTTTGGCCGTATCTTCTTCTTCAACCTGTTCACGAACAAACCACCATAAGAAGTCCTGGGTAGCTTTATCGTTTTCGGCAATTGCCAGGTCCATTAGTTTATCTATTGATTCGGATACATGTAATTCATGATTGTAAACATGTTCGAATATTTCCTGTGGAGTTCCCCATCCGGTTGGCACAACATCTATTTGCCCGATAACAACTTTACCTCCTCGTTGTATAGAGTAATCAATTAATTTATGTGCATGTTCCAATTCTTCGATGGATTGTTTCATCATCCAATTGGCACAACCGTCAAGAGAAACGTCTTTGAAATGAACAGCCATTGATAGATAAAGATTAGACGACCACATTTCCGCCTTAATCTGTTCATTGAAAGCATCTGATAATTTTCTACTTAGATTCATCGCTAATTTGTTTTGAATTGTTTGTTATTTTCAATCTTTTATTAGGTAAATATATATTATTTTTGTCATAATAAGTCATTATTTCTCTGCGTTATTAATAAATAATATCAATCCGTAAATAAATAATTACAATATTAAATGAATAAAAGGCTGAAAACCATTATCGGTCAATTACAAAAAGCTGTTTTACGTAATCCGTCGGAAGTTATATTATCTTTTATTTTTTGTGTGTTTGGTTGTATTTCTGTATACGATTATGACTTTCCTGTAACATTTACCTTAGCTTATTCTCCGGCATTCTTCCTAACTACCTATACGCTCAACCATCTTACCTTTCATAAAAAGATCAGGTTTCTTTATTATTTATCTGTCTTTTTCTTCATACCTTTTTGGGGACTGGATAAGACGCTTCATGGCCCTTTGTATCCTGTAACAATGATAGTTTTTCAATTGATCTATTTAACCAGCAAATGGGAAAAGGATAATAAATTATTTATTCAGCATCTTCTTAAATACTTAAAATCGATATTATCAGCTCTATTATTAGCAGGGATTGTGTGGTTAGTAGTTGTTTCCATTTATTATTCCATTCTTTATATTTTTGAAATCGAGTTTGCAAACGAACATCGTATTATATCCTGTATCTCATATTTTTCATTTATTTTTGTCTTCCCCCTTCTTTTCCTAATGTTTAATGAGAGAAAGGAGGAAGAGGGGTATAATAAGTTATTCGATGTTTTATTAAATTATGTATTATCACCTGCTTTACTTATCTATGCAGTGATATTATA
>DAMCDT010000302.1:0-4575 GCA_032058265.1 Tannerellaceae bacterium | reverse complement strand
TGAAAAAAGAACTTCGAAAACTGGGTTATATCCTTACCGATATTAATGATAGCATATTGGAATGGAATGGTGAACGTTGCGAACTGGAAACACATCCGGTTATCGATACATACGAAGACCACCGGATGGCTATGGCATTTGCACCTGCTTCGTTGGTATTGCCGGAAGGAATTATCATTGCTGATCCTATGGTCGTAACTAAAAGTTATCCTTCTTTTTGGGAGGATTTAAAACTTGCAGGATTTAATATAATGATTAACGATTGATGATCACCGACTAATAAATTAATCATTTAATTTATGAGATTATGTTTTACATTATTATAGGGCTTATTATCCTCGGTTGTATTGCTGCTGTGTTCGGGTATTTCCGCAATAAGAAGCTGGAAAGGATGCTTGAACAAGGTATTATTAGTGAAATACCGGAAGCTAAAGAAATACCGGAAGTTTGCTGCGGGCAACACGAGTTATGCGAACGTGATAGTTTGCTGGCTGCCGTAAGCAAAGAGATCGAATATTATGATGATGAAGAGTTGGATAGGTTTCGGGGAATAGATGCTAATGAGTATGATGAAGAAGCTGTCAATGAATTTAGTGAAGTATTATATACCTTGCAGGAAGTGGAAGTGGCCGGATGGCTTCGCAGTCTGCAATTACGAAATATAAACCTCCCCGACTCTTTAAAGGACGAAGCCTTTTTAATTGTCGGAGAAAGAAGGGTTAGTTAATAATTAACGTTTAACGATTAATGATTAATTTCAAAGCCGTTAATCATTAATCATTAAAAAAACATGCTGGAATTATTACAATATACTTTTTTTCAGAATGCTCTGATAGGTAGTTTACTTACGGCTATAGCCTGTGGGATAGTAGGCACTTATATTGTATCCCGGCGTTTGGTATTTATCAGTGGAGGTATTACACATGCTTCGTTTGGCGGATTAGGGTTAGGTTTTTATTTAGGAACGAATCCTATTATGACGGCCATGGTATTTTCGGTCCTTTCTGCCTTGGGAGTACAATGGGCGAGCAGATCGCAGAATATACGTGAAGATTCTGCCATTGCAGGAGTCTGGTCGTTAGGTATGGCAGTCGGTGTTATCTTTATATTCCTTACTCCCGGTTATGCACCGAATCTATCAGCATACCTGTTTGGTAATATCCTGACAATCGCTTATAATGATATTGTTTGGATAAGTGCATTAGTTATTGTTTTGATATTAGTGTTTTCGCTTTTCCTGAAGAAAATTGTATATGTGGCATTCGACAGTGATTTTGCTGTAACCCAGGGTTTGCCGGTCAGGTTTATAGAATATAAGATGATGTTCTTTATTGCTGTAACTATTGTCCTTTCTATACGGTTAGTTGGTATCATGTTATTGATGAGTTTACTTACTTTGCCGCAAATGGTTGCAAACCTGTTTACATCAGACTTTAAAAAGATCATTTGGGGTAGTATTGGTATTGGTTTCGTGGGATGTGTAACGGGCTTATTCCTTTCCTATTTCTTCAATGTTCCTTCCGGCGCATTTATTATCATGGTATTAGTTGTACTTTTTTTATGTACAAAAGGAGTATTATTCCTTTTTCGCAAACAATAATTAAGCCTGTTTTCAGTTTATAATACGTTAAGGTAGTCCTTTATACGTGAAGAAAAGTTTTAATTATATAGTTTTATTTTTCATTTTCTGTTTGCTTGGATCGTGTACTACTAAGAAAAACACGAAGGTGAACCGTTTTTATCATGCCTTTAACTCAAGATACAATATTTACTTTAACGGGAAATCTTCTTTCGACGAATCGTTGAAGTCGATGGAAGATGGATATAAGGAGACGTATACGGATATGATCCTTATGCATCCCATCAGCGCACAACCAAAAGATAAACAAACTCCCGGCGGACCGTTCGACCGTGCTATCGAAAAGGGTAATAAAGCCATCAAACTACATTCCATTAAAACAAAACCGGCAAAAAAGCCGGGCTGGAGAAATGATCCTAAACAAGTGGCTTTACAGGCACAGGAAGAGTATAACCCTTTCTTAAAAAATGCCTGGTTATTAATTGGTCAGGGACAGTTTTATAATGCTGATTTCCTACAGGCTGCCGCTACCTTTTCATATATTGCCCGGCATTATTCACATGATGAGGAAATGGTGGCTGAGGCCCGTCTTTGGCAAGCCCGTTGTTACTCTGAAATGGAATGGTTGTATGAGGCGGAAGATATCTTAGGTAAACTGAATACTAATGGTATTCCGAAGAAGAACCTTAACCAGTATGCTTTGGTTTATGCCGATTATTTAGTTAAGAACGAGCAATACGAAGAGGCAATACCTTACTTCAAAACAGCTATAAAAGCAGAAAAAAATAAAAAGCAACGTACCCGCATGAAATATTTGCTGGGACAGATCTACGCCGATCAGGAACTAAATGATCTGGCCTACAAAACCTATAGAGAAGTTATCCGTGCTAATCCCCCTTACGAACTGGAATTTGCCGCACGTATCCGCCAGACCGAAGTGTTTTCAGGAGGGAATTACCAGAAGGTTGTCAAGATGCTCGAACGCATGGCCAAGAGTGACAAAAACAAAGATTATTTGGACCAGGTCTATTATGCTTTAGGGAATGTATACCTTGCACGAGAAGATACAGTACAGGCCATAAAGAACTATGAGTTAGGAGCGGAGAAAAGTACGCAGAACGGAATGGACAAGGCCATCTTATTAATTAAGTTAGGCGACCTCTATTTTGGCATGCGTGATTATATGAAAGCCCAGCCCTGCTTTAGTGGAGCTATCGGTATCATTCAGAAAGAATATAAAGATTACGAACGTGTCTCCAAGCTTTCGGCGGTATTGGATGAATTGGTAGTACATGTCGAATCCGTTCATTTGCAGGATAGCCTTCAGGCTTTGGCACGTATGCCTGAGTCCGAACGGTTGGCGGCAATCGATAAGATTATCGAACAGGTAATCAAAGAAGAGGAAGAAGCACGGAAAGCTGCCGAAAGGGAAGAATATCTGGCTACGCAGGAGGCTATGGGTACCGGTATCGAACGTCCCGGTATGGATATCAATGTACCGGTGATGCCGACCGGAACGGACGGGGCGACATTCTACTTTTATAACCCGCAAACCGTATCACAGGGGAAAACGCAGTTCCAACGTAAGTGGGGAAGACGTCCGTTGGAAGATGACTGGCGCCGCCGGAATAAACGGATGTCTACATTTATGGAACAAGACGACCTTGCAGCAAATGAACAACAACAAACAGTAGACGACGGATTAACTTTGCCTGGCGATTCTGCTGCCGTGGAGTTACCTGAAGGCATGTCGGACGACCCTAAGACCCGTGAATATTATTTACAACAAATACCTTTTACGGAAGAAGACATCATTGCCTCTAATCTCATTATTATTGACGGTCTGTACAATATGGCGATGATCTATAAAGATAAGTTGGAAGATCTGCCTCTATCTATTGAAGCATTCGAAGAGTTGGAACGCCGTTTTGCAGACAATGAGCACTTACTGGAAAGTTATTATCAGATATACCTGATGGCTTTGCGGACAAAGAATACAGCCCTTGCTTCCCAATACAAAACAAAACTTACGAATGCTTTCCCTGAAAGCGATTACGCCATTGCCATTGCCGACCCCAACTATGAATATAATATACGCATGATGGATTCGGTACAGGATTCCATCTATCAGCTAACTTACGCTAACTATCTGGCTAGTAATATCTCAGAAGTGCGTAGAAATTACAGGGAGGTGAGCGAAAAGTATCCGCTGGCTACCTTATTGCCGAAGTTTATGTTCCTGGATGCACTCACTTACGTTCAGGAAGGAGATGCAGAAGGATTCAAGGAGGCATTGAAAGCGCTGGTAGAAAAATATCCGGACGCTGATGTCACTGAACTGGCCGGGGAAATGCTTAAAGGCGTTCTTCGCGGGCGAATAATGGTACAGGGAAGCGTCACCGGTATGGTATGGAATTTACGTTTTAGTGGAGAAGGTGAATTATCAGCGGCTGATTCTGCAAGGACATTCACCGTCGAAAGAAATATGCCTCACCGTATGATTATGGTATATCCTACCGGAAGCATAGATAAGAACCAGTTGCTGTTTGTGGTTGCCGCATACAATTTCTCTAACTTTATGGTGAAAGAGTTTGACCTCTCACAAGAAGAAAACGGACCGGTAAGTATGCTTACTATCAGTGGCTTTATCAGCTTTGACGAAATTGCGCAATACTATAAGATGATCTATGGCAAAGATGGGTACGCATCCGAACTGAGCGGTGAAATAGCCGTTATTCCGATATCCGACGATAACTATGAAACCCTTATGAGGGGAAAAACATTGGATGAATACATTCAGTTCCTAAATGAAAACTTCGGTGAAGAAGCTCCTGAAATGACGGCACGCCTGATCGCACGGATGGATAAAGCTTTGGAAGAAGAAATGGAAGAAGAGCAAGAAATACCGGATATCGATGTAGATGATGAAACACAAGAAGAAATAATACCGGATACTCCTGTTATAGAGGAAGAAACTGTTGTAACGGAAGAAGAAC
>DAMCDT010000301.1:2238-4678 GCA_032058265.1 Tannerellaceae bacterium | reverse complement strand
CAAATACATTGCCACTTCGAATAAACGTAAGCTTTTAGTATATATCAGTTTAGCCGCTTTCTTTTTCTCTGCTTTACTGGATAATCTGGCAGCGGCTATCGTATTGATGGCAGTTCTTCGCAAGTTAGTTCCCGATCGTACCGACCGGTTGAAATATGCATGCATGGTCATTATTGCAGCTAATGCCGGTGGATCATGGTCCCCAATCGGTGATGTGACCACCATATTATTATGGGTTGGTAAAAATATCACGGCATTGCACCAGATATCACATTTGTTCCTGCCGGCATCAGTAAACCTTTTGGTTCCTCTTACTATTGCTTATTTCTGGTTATTTAAAAAGGGAACCAAATTACGTGTACTCAGTGAAACCGAGCAAGAGGATGAATATTGTCCGGAAATACCGAATCATTCCCGCCGGACAATCTTTGTAATCGGCGTTTTATCACTTGCATTGGTTCCGGTATTTCAGATAGTCACCGACCTGCCACCCTTCCTGGGCGTTTTATTAGGATTGGTAATCCTTTGGATTTACACCGATATAATGTATAGTAAACTACACCGGATGCGCGAATCATTGAAACTCCGGATAACGACCCTGCTACCCAATATCGATATGGGAACGATATTCTTTTTCCTAGGTATATTAATGTCTGTCGGAGCTTTGGAAACTTCAGGGCATTTAGGTCTTATGTCTAATTTTCTGGATAAACACATACATCAGCCTTACGTGATCAGCTTTATTATCGGGGTATTATCTTCCTGTGTCGATAATGTTGCGTTAGTAGCAGCGACAATGGGAATGTATCCGGTGGTCGAACAGGCAGCCGATCTGGTACCTTATGCCCAGTTTTTTGTTACGGATGGCGGGTTTTGGACGTTCCTTGCCTATTGTGCTGTTACAGGTGGAAGTATTTTAATTATTGGCTCGGCAACGGGTGTAACAGTCATGGGAATTGAGAAGATAAGTTTTATGTATTATACCAAACGATTTACAGTTCTGGCGCTGTTAGGCTATGTTTGCGGCGCCGGAGTTTATATGTTATTGTTTGCCTAAACTAAATTTATATGAAGAATAAATGGATAATGATAGCTGTTTGTACAGCTTTATTTACAGGAATTGAAGCAATAGCCTGTACAGGCTTGTTAGTAGGAAAAAAAGCCTCGGTAGACGGTTCGGTTATGATCAGTTATTCGGCAGATTCACATAGTTTATATGGTGAATTATACCGGTGGCCTGCTGCCACATGGCCCAAAGGGGCTATGCTCGACGTGGTGGAATGGGATACCGGCAAACCGTTAGGACAAATACCGCAGGTTGAAAGAACCTATTCTGTTGTCGGCAATATGAATGAATACCAGGTTGCTATTACTGAAAGTACGTGGGGAGGACACAACGAGCTGGTTGATACAACAGGCATCATAGATTACGGAAGTTTGATTTATATAGCTTTACAACGTTCTAAGAGCGCACGGGAAGCGATCAAAGTAATGACCGACCTGGTAAGAGACCATGGCTATTGCAGCAGTGGCGAGTCTTTTTCGATTGCCGACAAGAATGAAGCCTGGGTAATGGAAATGATAGGTAAAGGTGTTGGCAATAAAGGCGCTGTTTGGGTAGCCATACGGATTCCTGACGATTGTATATCAGCCCATGCAAACCAAGCGCGAATCCAGCAAATTCCTTTTGATGATAAAGAAAATTGTATGTATTCTCCGGATGTAGTTTCTTTCGCACGTGAGAAAGGTTATTTCAGTGGAAAAGATAAAGATTTCAGTTTCCAGAAAGCATATAACCCATACGATTTCGGTGGTCTTCGTGGTTGTGAAGCACGTGTTTGGGCTTTCTTCCGTAAATATGACCCATCAATGGATAAATATACCGACCTGATCAAAGGCGATGCATCAAAAGACCCTATGCCTCTTTATATTAAACCGAACAGAAAACTATCCGTACAAGATGTTCAGAATATGATGCGTGACCATTATGAAGGGACAGACCTGGATATGACGAAAGACGCCGGAGCAGGTGCTTATAAAGTTCCTTACCGTTGGCGTCCGATGAATTTCAAGGTAGATGGACAAACGTATGTTAATGAACGTGCTATTGCAACCCAGCAAACGGGTTTCGTTATCGTTCCGCAGATGCGCAATTGGTTACCTGACGAGATCGGTGGTATTTTATGGTTTGGTGTAGATGATGCGGATATGGCGGTATTTACTCCACTATACAGTTCTATCCTTGCATCTCCTGAATGTTACCGTGTAGGGAATGGCGATATGATGACTTTCTCATGGACATCAGCTTTCTGGATCCATAACTGGGTTGCCAATATGGCGTATCACAAATATAGCTTTATGATAGAAGATATCCGCAAGGTTCAGCAAGAGCTGGAAAATGGTTTCCAAAACACCTTACCTGCTATTGATAAAGCCGCTG
>DAMCDT010000301.1:0-2228 GCA_032058265.1 Tannerellaceae bacterium | reverse complement strand
AAGCCGCTGCGGAATTACTGGCTAAAGATCCTATGGAGGCCCGTAAATTCTTAACCTGGTTCAGCACCACCACAGCAGATCAAGCGACTGCCCGTTGGAAAGAATTAGGTGAATATCTTCTAGTAAAATACATCGACGGAAACGTCAAAAAAGAAGAAAACGGAGAGTTTAAACGTAATCCTTTCGGATTATCAGCCTATCCTGATTTCCCTGGGTATGATGAAGAATACTATCGCAGTATTGTCAATAGCACCGGTGATCGTTTGAAAGTGAAATAAAACTGTAAAACAAATACCTAATGATAATTATTAAGTGTATAACAAAAATTTAAAACTTATGAAAAAGATTGCTATTATGTTGGCTTTGGCTGTAATCAGCATGGGTGTCTATGCGCAGACTAGTAAAGGTGATTCTTCTTTTGGTTTAACTATAGGTGGCAGTTTTGATGATGATTTTATTTCCGGAGGTGTTTCTAATCATGCTACTTTGGGTATTGATTATAGACTTAATTTGACGAATGAAATACGCGTTGCTCCATCTATTACACATTTTGTAAAAAATGATCATGTTAGCGGATGGGCGATTGACGTAAATGCGAATTATGTCTTTTCCCTTAAGTGAAAATTTCGGTTTTTATCCTTTAGCCGGAGTAGGCCTTTCTTTTTGGAAAGCTAAAATCGGAGAACTAAGTGATAATGAAACACGACTGGGTGCAAATATTGGATTAGGAGGAGAATACTATGCAACAAAAGAAATTTCTGTTGGTTTTGAAGTTAAATACCTAATCGCTAAAGACGTTAGTCAGCCAATGATTGGTATTCGTGTGGGATATAATTTCTAAGTTATATTTAATTATAAAAAAGGCTCTTGAATTGATTTTCAAGAGTCTTTTTTATTGCACTAATTTAAACTTAACTAACGAAATAAAGCTAGTGTTCTTATAGGTTTACAGGTAGTATAAAAGCAACAAACACTAAAGAATTTTTTAATTTTTATTGAACGATTTTGCGACATTGCTTGTTATAGCGACAATTGATGTTAAATTAAAACAATGTGAACATGAAAAAAATCGTTATGTTGATTATGTTGGCTGTTATAAGCCTTGGTGCTTCAGCACAAATAGAAAGAGGACGTTCTTCTGTAGGACTTAACCTTGGTTATGGATTTGATACCGAAAACCCTATAATCGGAATAGATTACCGGTATGCCCTTACCAATGCAATTCGAATTAATCCCGGTTTGTCACATTATATTAAGAAAGACGGATTAAAAGCATGGGCGATTGATTTGAATGCACACTATGTAGTAAGATTGAGCGATATGTTTCGTTTTTATCCTCTTGCAGGTGTGGATTTGTCATTTTGGGATCAGGAACTGATCAAAGAACCGAGAGTAGAAGATAGTGAAAGCAAAACAAGAGTAGGTTTAAATCTGGGTTTAGGACTTGAAATGTATGCAACCGAAAGAATTTTGGTTGGTTTAGAATTCAAATACCAAATCATAAGTAAAGTAGACCAAGCTATTCTTGGTATCAGAGCAGGTTATGTATTCTGATAAAAGATTTGTTTTATATCTGAACTCCCTCATTAATAAACAACATAATGAGGGAGTTTTTATTTTGTATGAGTTACCATCTCAGATAATCTTCAAAAATAATATCTTCAAAATTAGGAATTACTTCATAAACCTTATCTTTAATTGATTCAGGACTGTTAGTTGTACTTAATCCTATTACCCGCATGCCTGCCGAATTCCCTGCTTGAATCCCGGCAAAAGAATCCTCAAACACCAGACAATCTTCAGGCGAAACATTTAAATCAGATGCCGCAAGCAAATAACACATTGGATCTGGCTTTCCTTTTGTTATACGATCTGCTGTCACGACTGTATCAAACATTCTATCCAGATTATAAAGAGCAAAAGCTCGTCTTATCTTATAATCATCTGAACTTGTAACCAATCCCATTTGAACTTTATTCAATTTAAGCATGTGTAAAAATTCAATGGAACCCGGCATTGCCGGTAAAGGCATATTTCGTTCATAATCGGTAGATTCATCCCACACCATCTGTTTAAATTCAGGAGAACGATCCGAAAAGTATTTTTCAATTATATCGGGAAGAGTAGTTCCTTTAATAACATCGGCAAAGTTTTCAATGCCAATATCATAACGATTACCTGCTTCATTCCAGAAGATATCATAAATAGGCTCTGTATCAACTAATACA
>DAMCDT010000300.1:0-4688 GCA_032058265.1 Tannerellaceae bacterium | reverse complement strand
CCTTGTATTGTGGTCGCTGCCCAAAGGCGGTGTGGCTTATATAGTTGTTAGTTTTACTGCTGCCGTATTTATATTGAAAGGCTGCCAGGTCTTCCTTCGGCGGAGGTATTATGATTGGTTTTATAAATATGCCAGCTTCATTGTATTACCAGCTCTTCTTATGTATTGGGTGGGAGCATTTTACCGGATCAATCAATATGGTTTCACCGAATTACGGGTTTATCTGGTAATTGTAGGATTGATCCTTACTGCCATAACAGTATTATTCTTTTTCAAACAATACGGACGGTATTTATATGTGGCCTGTCTTTCCATATTCTTATTATCCATTGTAACCTATATACCTTATATATCTGCTTCTGATATTGAATACTACTCACAAATGAAGAGGGAGAATAATGACATTATCTATCCAGAATTTGCTGATACATATTACCTACTTTATGCTAAACTAAATGAACCGGTCAATATTCATGGATATCAAACGATCTCACAGGTTTATTTATATAAAAACACCGAAGGCTTATGGTTGGACTTTACACGTAATAATCAACCGGACTCTATCTATTTATATTCAAGGAATCAGGAAATGATTTATAAATCCGAAGTAAATGATTTTATGGCAAAGCAATTGCAAAAGATCGATATTCAACCCGGCGATTCTATACCTGAATCAGCTTTTCCGGAGTTATTAGAATTGGAGATGGATTTAGCCAAACTGGTATTTGAATCGATTACCGTCAGGTTTAACAAGACAAAGAAGACTTTCGAAGTAGACTATCTTACACCTGCTTACTATTTAGAAAAATAAAATATATGCAAAAAAGCAAAGAACTAATTCAATTAGCTCAACGGATTAGGGCTCTTTCACAAAACGGATTAACTTATTCTTTAAGCGACTACGATACGGAACGTTATGAAGAGCTTGTACAAATAAGTAATAAGATCGTATCTCTTTCCACAGGCTTAGACAGTGAGTTTATTAATTCATTATATACACCAGGCAAAGAGTATGTTACACCCAAAGTGGATATTAGAGCCGTTGTTTTTAATGAGAAAGACGAAATATTATTAGTAAAGGAAAAAGCAGACGGACATTGGTCGCTTCCCGGCGGGTGGGCCGATATAGGTTTTTCGCCTAAAGAAATTGCAGTTAAAGAAGTTAAGGAAGAGACTGGGTTGGATGTCCGTCCCGTGCGGTTGCTATCAGTTATAGATATGAGTAAGCATCCTCATCCTTTACTTCCGTTTTATATCTATAAATTTTTTATACTTTGTGAAATAACTGGAGGTGAGTTTACTGAAGCTTTTGATATATTAGGAAAAGGGTTCTTTCCGTTAAATGATCTTCCCCCTCTATCCTTAGAACGGGTTCTTCCTGAACAAATCACCCGGGTTTTTGATTATTATAAAAACCCGTCATCAGACGTTTATTTAGATTAATATGTAATAGATTACGATTAAAATACGTACATTTGCAACCTCCTAACAAAGTTAAGAATGAATTATAACACCGAACTTAAAAAACTTGCCTTACCAGAATACGGCCGCAACATCCAAAACATGGTTGATTACTGCATTTCTATCGAAGACAGAGATGAAAGAAAAAGATGTGCAGATACCATTATTAATATTATGGGGAATATGTTTCCTCATCTTCGCGATGTAAGTGACTTCAAACATATATTATGGGATCATCTGGCTATCATGGCTGATTTCAAACTGGATATTGATTATCCGTATGAAATTATTAAAAAAGAAAATTTATATAGTAAGCCTCCCAGGATACCTTATAATAACTCCCGCATCCGTTACCGCCATTATGGTAAAACATTGGAATTAATGATCCGTAAAGCAAACGAACTGGAAGAAGGAGAAGAGAAAAATTATCTTATCAATCTACTTGCCAACCAGATGAAGAAGTCGTTCCTTACATGGAACAAAGAATCAGTTGACGATCGTAAGATATTTAAAGACCTGGATGAACTTTCAGCAGGGAAAATTGTATTGGACGAAGAAAAGTACAAGCTGACCGAAAGTAAAGAAATCCTTGCAAGAAACAACACCAACAATAACAGCAATAACAATAAGAAAAATCATTCCCGTAAAAACAGATGAGTTCTTTTGTTATAGAAGGCGGTTGCAGGATGTCCGGCGAAATAGTTCCACAAGGAGCTAAAAACGAAGCGTTGGAAGTCATCTGTGCCGTTTTACTTACCGCTGAAAAAGTTACCATATATAATATTCCCGATATATTAGATGTCAATAATCTGATACAATTGCTGCGTGATATGCAGGTAAAGGTAGAACGCCTTTCTACCGACACTTATTCATTTCAGGACGATAATATAGATTTGGATTATCTGAATACTGAGGAATTCCTACGTAAAAGCACATCTTTACGCGGTTCTGTTATGATTGTCGGTCCGTTGGTCGCCCGTTTCGGGAAAGCTTTTATTCCCAAACCAGGAGGAGATAAGATAGGACGGCGCAGGTTGGATACTCATTTTATCGGAATACAGAAATTAGGCGCCACATTTACTTATAATCCTGACACGTTTATGTTTGAAGTTCATGCAGAACGTTTGAAAGGTGCATATATGTTGCTGGATGAAGCATCGGTAACAGGTACGGCAAATATCCTTATGGCGGCGGTACTTGCTGAAGGAGTCACGACTATTTACAATGCTGCCTGTGAGCCTTACCTTCAACAGCTTTCAGAGATGTTGAACAATATGGGTGCAAAGATATCCGGTGTGGGTTCCAACTTACTTACCATACAAGGGGTAGAAGCCCTTAACGGAACAACTCATACGATACTTCCTGATATGATTGAGGTGGGAAGTTTTATCGGAATGGCGGCTATGACAGCTTCCGATATCACAATCAAAAATACCTGTTATGAAAAGCTGGGTATTATTCCTGAATCATTCCGCCGATTGGGTATTACCGTAGAAAAACAAGGAGACGATATCCATATTCCCACACATGAAAGCTACGAAATAGAAACATTTATCGATGGTTCAATCATGACCATTGCAGACGCTCCCTGGCCCGGTCTTACTCCGGACTTATTGAGTGTGCTTTTAGTTGTTGCAACTCAAGCTGTCGGCAGTGTTTTGATTCATCAGAAAATGTTCGAGAGCCGTCTTTTCTTTGTGGATAAATTGATAGACATGGGCGCACAGATCATTCTTTGTGATCCACATCGTGCAACAGTCATTGGTTTAGGTAATCGTTTCAAACTACGGGGTTCTAATATGGTGTCACCTGATATCCGTGCAGGGATAGCGTTATTGATAGCAGCTATGAGTGCGGAAGGTACTAGTCGTATCCATAATATCGACCAAATAGACCGTGGTTATCAGGATATCGACAAACGATTGAATAGCATTGGTGCCCGAATAACTCGCCTTTGAAATAACTGCAATAATGATAAAAAAAGAGGATATATTCAAAATAGGACATTTTGCAAAGCCTCATGGTATAAAAGGTGAAATCAATTTAGTAACCTCCAGTGATGTTTTTGAAGAATCAGACGATCCATATATCATTTGTGAGATCGATGGCATTTTAGTTCCTTTTTATATTGAAGAATTCCGATATAAATCAGATTCTGTTGTATTAGTAAAGCTCGAAAATATAGATTCAGAAGAAAGAGTACGTGAGTTTGTCAATCTGGATGTGTACTATCTTTTGGAATTAATGAACGATGAAGACCTGATTGGTGATATGACCTGGGATAGCTTTGTAGGCTATACTGTTTCCGATAAAACCTATGGTATGTTAGGAGAAATTATAAATGTAGATGAGAGTACGATCAATGTACTCTTACAAATCAACTATAAAGATAAAGACTTACTCATACCGGCTGTCGATGAGTTGATACAGTCTGTAGACCATATACAAAAACATCTGGAAGTCTCTTTACCGGAGGGTTTACTTGATTTATAAAAACGTTAATTAGCGTAAACTCATTTTTTCCAGATACTGTTTTTGTTACTTTTGCGTTTTAATATACAATATGGCGAAACATAAAAACAAAGGATTTAAATCTTTTTGGGAACGAATTCGATTCAAATACAGGCTCTCATTCATGAACGAGGGTACATTAGAAGAGGTTTGGTCGTTTCGTGTATCTCAATTAACCATATTCAATGGGTTAGCTATTTTCGCCTTTATTATGATAACAATCACTTCGCTGATCATCATAACTACACCCATACGTAATTATTTACCCGGTTATCTGGATGTTGAGGTTCGCAGAGAGATAGTAGATAACGCGCTCCGTGCTGATTCCTTAGAAAGATTGATAGCCGTACAGGCTTTATATCTTGAAAACATTGCCGGTATACTAACCGGCACGACTCCTATTGATTCGATCCGGGAAATTGATTCACTAGCTTATGCTAACGCGGATTACGAGATTCCACGCAGCCAGTCTGAATTAGAATTTGTCAAAAATTTTGAAGAAGAGGAGAAATACAATCTTACTGTATTAAATCCAAGCCATACACCGTCTGACGCTATTTTCTTTTATAAGCCGGTTAACGGACGGATATCATCCCATTATGACGCGAGTGTACGGCATTTTGGCATTGATATCGTAGCTGCTCCGAAAGAAAGTGTGTTAGCAACATTGGATGGAACTGTTGTATTCACCGGTTTTGATGCGCAATTTGGGAATG
>DAMCDT010000299.1:0-4768 GCA_032058265.1 Tannerellaceae bacterium | reverse complement strand
TATCTGCCACCAACCGGTGGATATTAATACACCAACTGGTGGATATTAATGCACCAGCCGGTGGATATTAGTGCACCAGCCGGTGGCAGATAAAATAGACAGGAGGAAAATAAGAAAGATACGCGAGCAAAAAGTGAAAATATAACGAGAAAAGCAGGGCTAACCAATAGGCTTTTAGTTGCAAAGCATAATTATTTTGGAATTAAAGATGCTGATTTATATCGGGCAATTTCTGAATATCGCTTATCTTTGCAGATATGATCATTGCGCAACAGAAAAGAAAAGAAAACATAGCCGAGTATTTAATATATATGTGGCAGGTGGAAGATATTATCCGCGCCAACCATTTTGATATGGATGCCATACGCAATACCATTATTTCCCGTTATGATCAACCGGAAGAGGTAAAGGAACAGATCGCACGCTGGTACGAAGAGCTTATCGATATGATGAGATCGGAAGGCGTGATGGAAACAGGCCATATACAAATAAATAAAAATGTCATTATTGCATTAACCGACCTGCACCTGAGATTATTAAAATCGCCTAAAGAAATGGTCTATAGCGGAAATTATTACAAAACACTTCCTTACATCGTGCAATTACGCGCCAAATCCGGAGGAAACGATATATCAGAACTGGAAACTTGTTTTATAGCTGTATACGGATATTTAATGCTTAAAATGCAACAGAAGGAAATTAGCAACGATACGATGGAAGCAATCAAACAGATCAGCACATTCCTTGCTTTACTGGCTGAAAAATACCGGGCTGATTTAAACGGAGAATTAAACTTGGAGGATTAAAATAGAACATGAAAACAGTGTTAGTTACGGGAGCCAACGGGCAGTTGGGTACCTCCCTTCATTCATTATCCAAACAATTTACAAATTACAAATTCTTATTTACGGATGTAGATACACTTGATATTTGTGACAAAGAATCACTCCTGGCATACGCAAAGGTAAATGATCCGCAGTACATTATCAATTGTGCCGCTTATACGGCTGTTGACAAAGCAGAGGATGACGAAATAGTATGTTTGCGTATTAACAGGGATGCCGTCCGAAATTTGGGGGAAGTAGCCGCTAGCATCGGGGCAACTATCATTCATATTTCTACTGATTATGTATTTGACGGCACAAACAGCGTTCCTTATCTGGAGACGGATTATACCTGTCCGATGTCGGCTTACGGGCGAAGCAAACAAGCGGGAGAACTCATCTTACGTGCAGTATGCCCAAATGCGGTTATTATCCGTACCTCGTGGCTTTACTCCGAATATGGCAACAACTTTGTAAATACAATGCTGCGCCTTGGAAAAGAAAGAGAAGAGCTGAATGTAGTTTTCGATCAGATCGGCACGCCAACCTATGCTGGTGACCTGGCAAAAGTCATTCTATCTATTATTAATTATGGGGAAAATGAAAAGATCAAACCCGGCATTTACCATTTTTCCAACGAAGGAGTATGCAGTTGGTACGATTTTGCCCTCAAAATATTTGAACTAACCGGCATAAAATGTAAAGTTTATCCGATAGAGACAAAAGATTATCCTACCCGTGCCATGCGTCCGCAATACAGCGTTTTAAACAAAGGAAAGATCAAAAAGACTTTCGGCGTATCCATCCCACACTGGGAAGAGAGCCTGAAAGGAATGATAAATAATATAATGTAATAATAAATGGCTTTTTCAGAAGAAATAAATAAAAGAAGAACATTCGCAATTGTCAGTCACCCGGATGCAGGAAAAACTACCCTCACGGAGAAATTACTATTATTCGGAGGGGCTATCCATGTGGCCGGTGCTGTCAAATCAAACAAAATAAAGAAAACGGCAACTTCCGACTGGATGGAAATTGAAAAGCAGCGTGGTATATCTGTTGCCACATCAGTGATGGCCTTTGACTATGCTAATCATAAAATCAATATCCTTGATACACCCGGCCACCAGGATTTTGCTGAAGATACCTTCCGTACCTTAACAGCAGTCGATAGTGTAATTATTGTTATCGACACTGCCAAAGGTGTTGAAGCACAGACACGTAAACTTATGGAAGTTTGCCGGATGCGCAAGACGCCGGTAATTGTTTTTGTCAACAAGATGGACCGCGACGGGAAAGACCCTTTTGATCTATTGGATGAGATAGAAGAAGAATTACAAATAAAGGTGCGCCCGCTTAGCTGGCCTATCGATATGGGACAGCGCTTTAAAGGTGTATATAATATATTTGAAGAAAAACTTGATCTGTATACACCCAGCAAACAATACGTTACGGAAAGTATCCAGTTTAAAGATATAAATAGTCCGGATCTTGAAAAATATATCGACGCTACATTAGCCTCCAAGTTAAGAGAAGACCTTGAGCTTATCGAGGGTGTGTATCCAGAATTTGATGTGGAAACCTATCTGAAAGGAGATATAGCTCCTGTTTTCTTTGGTTCTGCACTAAATAACTTCGGTGTGAAAGAGCTGTTGGATTGTTTTATCCAGATAGCCCCTTCTCCACGCCCTGTGCAAGCTATCGAACGCGTAGTGGAACCGGAAGAGGAAAACTTCAGCGGATTCATCTTCAAGATTCACGCCAATATGGACCCAAACCATCGTAGTTGTATAGCTTTCGTTAAGATATGCTCCGGTAGGTTTGAACGGAATGCTAACTATAAACATGTCCGTTTCAATAAAATGATGCGCTTCAGTAGCCCGACAGCATTCATGGCACAAAAGAAAGAAACGGTGGATGAAGCGTTTGCGGGGGATATCATCGGATTACCGGATACCGGCAATTTCAAGATCGGAGATACCCTTACCGCAGGTGAAGAACTTCATTTTAAAGGACTGCCAAGCTTCTCACCGGAAATGTTCAAGTATATTGAAAACGCTGATCCGATGAAAGCAAAACAACTAAATAAGGGAATCGAGCAGCTAATGGATGAAGGAGTCGCCCAGTTGTTCACCAGCCAGTTTAACGGACGTAAGATTATTGGAACGGTAGGGCAATTACAGTTTGAAGTAATTCAATACCGTTTATTACATGAATACGGGGCTCAATGTAAATGGGAACCGATCAGTTTGTACAAAGCCTGCTGGATTGAAAGTGATAATGCACAAATGCTCGATAACTTCAAAAAGCGGAAAGTACAGTACATGGCTGTTGATAAGGAGGGACGCGATGTTTATCTGGCTGACTCTGCATACGTATTAACAATGGCTCAACAGGACTTTCCTGATATAAAATTCCACTTTACTTCAGAGTTCTAATAAACAAAAAGAAAATATTTCGTACAGGTAACGTGCAAATAAATGTAGCACGTTTCCTTTTTTTATTTGGTAATGTCCGAAAATTATTAGGTAACGTCCGAATTCTCTTTCTTAAAGTATGCTTTTTATTTCGGCTAATGAACTTACTGTAAATGTAGGCGTAAAGCCTTTGGCCGGCAGTTTTTCAGGATTTAGCCATAGTTGATCCATTTTAGCATTACGGGCGCCAACTATATCGGCATCCCAACTATCACCGATCATTAGCGTTTCATTTCGCCGGGAGTTGGTAGTTTTCAAAGCGAAATCAAAGATTTCTTTATGAGGTTTCTGAATATTGGCATCTTCAGAAAGAATCATTCGTTCAAAATACTTCGCCAGACCTGAATTCGTTAATTTCTTAAATTGAACTTCGCGAAAGCCATTGGATAGAATATACATTTTATAGGAAGGACGGAGGTATTCCAATAGGTCGATAGAGCCAGGAATTAGTTTCGTCTTTGTCGTTGTACGTTGTAGGAAATCATTATTTACTTTCAACACATCCTCAACTTTCTCAATGCCTAACGGGCGAAGTACATAACGGAAACGTTCAATTATCAAAGTTTGCCGGTCAATCTCATTATTACGGTATTGTTCCCAAAGCCGCATGTTGTTGGGTGTATATATATCGTAAAAAACCTCGAAGGAGGCATAATACCGTTCAAAATGATAATCGGTATAGACTTCTTCGAGGCATTCTTTATTATTATGGTACGTGTCCCAGAGGGTATCGTCCAGATCGATAAACAGGTTTTTATATCTGATCATCCCACTTCAATCACCAGGTATTTTCCTAAACTCCAGAAAGACCTGATATCTGTTATTTTAAAGATCATATTTCCGTCTTCATCTTTTACAAATTCGTAAGAACCTGCCGGATGGTTGGATTTTAGTTTAGCCTTACCCGCAAACAATGGGATTTCTGTTACTTCACGAATATCGATAGATATAAAGTAATCCCGGTTAAAACCATCCTGCAACACTTTTGATTTGGCAAACAAGCCGCCACCTGATAGAATCTTCTGATCTTTAAGTTCCTTTGCTGTACCAAAACAAAAGTAAGCAGTATTCAACGCTTTATCCTTTTCACTTAACGCTTCAGCTTGTGCTTTTGTAGTGGTTGATAAGTCTTCAATATCTTCATTCAATACTGTTACCATTTCATCCAACTCCTGAATACGCACGTTTTTTTGTGCCAGGTCTTCCTGAAGCGCTACAATCATTGTTGCTTTCTGATCCAACTCGGAAGTCAGGCGTTCGATCGTCTTACGTAAAGCCGACGATTGGATATTACTTTTATTCAGCCTGTCTTCCAACTGAGCGATCTGTTCTTTGTTTTTCTTCAATGTTTCACCGATCAACTGCATATTCTGCCGTATTTGCTGGCGTGTGGTTTGAGAAAGTTCGCCATCTTTATTCTGTTGAATGTTCAGATAGTTTTCAGCATCGCGGATTGATTGGAAATCT
>DAMCDT010000298.1:0-4826 GCA_032058265.1 Tannerellaceae bacterium | reverse complement strand
CATTGGTTTACAACAGCACGAAGTTATCAACTGATTACCGTGTAAGGGTAGACCGTCAACAAACCTATATCGTCAAAGCGAAGATAGAAAATGAATATCATATTGAGAAGGTATTTGTGAAATAATTTAATTCTAGGTTTAAACGTTGTTTACAAAAAAAAGGATGGCTTCTCTTCATGAGAAGTCATCCTTTATGTATATAATTACTTGGTGCAATACCAAATTGTTTTGTAAAACAGCGGGTGAAATATTTAGGGTCATTGAAACCAACCGCATAGGCGATTTCCGATACATTCATTTGCCCTATAGGAGCTGTTTCCATCAACTCCTTTGCCTTTGTCAACCGGTAGGAACGGATTATTTTAACGGCTGATTGTCCTATTAATGAGTGCAGTTTTTTATGTAATAAACTCTTGCTCATATGCATCTTTTCGATCAGTTCCGAGACATCAAACGAAGTTTCCTTATAATTTTCTTCAATAACTTCCATCAGTTTGTCTAAGAACCTTCTGTCTTGCGATTCTTCCTGCATATCTAAAGATTTCACATCCATACTATTATCGAAAGCTTTATGCATGCTGTTCTTACTTTCCAATATATTCTGTATACGGGCAATCAGTAATTCCGCATCAAAAGGCTTGGCTATATACCCGGCAGCGCCTGCCTTATAACCCTCAATGCGAACTTCAGTAGAACTCTTAGCCGTCAATAGTAAAACAGGTATATGTGAGGTAGTAAAGTTGTTCTTTACTTTACGGCAAAATTCCAGTCCGTCAACTTTTGGCATCATAATATCAGCCACAATAAAATCCGGAAGATATTTAAGCGTCTTCTCCAGCCCCGCTTCACCATTGACCGCTTCTTTGATGCGGAAGTCGTTCTCCAGTACGGATCTTATAAATGCTCTCATATCCGGATTGTCTTCAACAATAAGCAGTAAAGGTTTATTATGCTTTTCTATGTCTATATCATCATCTTCTTCTAGAAATGATTCATCCGTTACAAATTGATTCCCGTAAGTTTCATCCACTTCGAAATCTGTTTTATCAAGAGGCAAGACGATCCGGAATGTAGTTCCACCCAACCGGCTATCCTTCACAGTTATCGTTCCTCCTAACAATTCAATGATCTGTTTACATAAAAACAATCCGATCCCCGTACCGCTTTGTCCATAAACAGGATAGATAGTTTGGTTTTTTACCTGGTAAAACCTATCGAAAATGAGCTCTTTATTTTCATCTGAAATACCGGGACCCGAATCATTTACCGATAAATAAAGCATTTTTGACCCTTCTGTTTGTCCTTTCAAAAGGGCCGCATATACTTGTATACACCCATCGTCGGGTGTAAATTTAATAGAGTTCGATAATAAATTGACCACTACTTTCTGCAGCAGATCAGCATCATACCGGAAAACAGGATCAGGTAGATGATAATGTTCGTCCAATTCAATATTCCGTCCTTTAATTAATACATGAAACGGCTCGATCAACGCATGTATAAATTCTTCAAAGTTACCCGTTGTTTTATTAATCTTTATATTTCCCGAATCAGCTTTCCTAAAGTCCATTAACTGGTTTATCAGTGAAAGTAAGAAATTGGAGTTGTTACGTACCATCTTAAGCTGCTCTATCACTTTGGGGTTTTTACTCAGCTTTAAGGCCTGTTCAATAGGTCCGAGCACCAAGGTTAACGGTGTTTTAAACTCATGTGTTATATTAGTGAAAAAGTTTATCTTATCCTGAGTTGCCTGATTGAGCTTGACATTGGCCATTTCCAGGTCTTTCGTCTGTCTGGCTAGTTCATCCTTTTGCTTTTCTATTTTGAGTGTACGTTCATCCACCATCTTCTCTAATTGTATCTTTTGCCGCCGCAGATTACGTATCTTCATTTCATTGATATAATAGATAAGTAATATACCTGCCAATAACAACATGGTAATAAACCAACCTCTTTTATAAAAGGGAGGAATAACATTAACCGGCAGGGAAGTTATCTGATCCGACCATTCACCTCCGGGATTAGTTGAACGCACTTTAAAGACATATTTTCCTGGAGGCAGGTTGGTGTAGTTAGCAAAACGGCGATTCGATGCTATTTCTGTCCAATCCTTATCAAAACCGTCGAGCATATACATGTATTTTATTTTTTCCGGGAAAGTATAGTATAAAGAGGAAAATTCAATAGAAAATGATTTATCCTGCTCCCTTAAATTCCATCCATTCATTATTTGCCTGTAATCAACCGGCTCATTATAAAGCTTACCACCCGTTATGGATACTATAAGGTCTGTCGTATCCGTTGAGATTTGTGAAGGATTAAATATTACCGCGCCATCCACATTGCCGAAAAGCAGTTCACCTTTAGTGGTATGGCAAGAGGCTGCCCAATAAAATTGATTGGAAGACAAGCCATCAGAAGCATAATAGGCTCTTGCCACTCCTTTTTCAGGGATAAAATAAGAAAGCCCCATATTGGTACTCAGCCATAAATGTCCTTGTTCATCTTCTTCAATAGCGTATATCACATTATCAGAAAGACCCACTTCCGTACCATAATTTGTAAAAACGAATTGGTTATCCTCTTTTCCCACAAGTTTATAGAGCCCCCTTCCGTTTGTTCCGAACCACAAGGAATGGTCTTTTGATTCAAAAATACAGTTTACTTTTTCATGTAAAGGCCCTCTTTTTTCCGTCGATGTTAACCGGTAATTCTGTACTACAAATTGATTCCTCCCCATATCAGAATGATCTATAAACAAACAGAAAAGCCCGTTTTCCGTACCAATCCATAAACGGTTCGATGAATCCAGGCTTATTCCGGATACTCTATCGATCCGTGAATTATTATATAGTACAGGAGTTACGGTTTGTTTTTTAATATCATAAAAATCCATACCGTTCAATGTCGCGATCCATAAGGCGTTTAATGCTTTGTCATATACGATTCCTGATATGAAGAAGCTTGAAAAAGTTCCTTCCTGAACTAAGTCATATAAATAATCAAACCGGCCTTCATCAGATAATTTCATACAGCTGATCCCCCCACCCCATGTTCCGATCCATAGGTATCCATCTCCTTCTGTAATAACACTTACCACATTATGCCTTAATGAGCGAGGATTGTTAACTTCATGCCTGTAATGGATAAACCGCCCATCAGGACTGATCCTTTTGTTTAAACCTCCCTCAACCGTACCGATCCAAAGGTTTTGATTGCTATCTTCAAAAATAGCATTTACCGGATAAGGAGATAAGGACGAAGCTTGTTTACTGTTATGACGGTAAACATCGAACATAACCTCTTTCTTTTTCATCTTATTTACACCACCTTTTTCCGTACCGATCCAGATAATATCCTGTGAATCAATAAATAAGGAATTAACAAAGTTATTATTCAGGCGTCCAGGTTGTTCCGGAGAATTTTCAATATGTATAAAATCATCCGTTTCATGAATATAAACTGATAATCCCCTAAAAGTAGCCAGTATAAGATGTCCCTCATTGTCCATAGCAATATCCCTTACATAATTTTGAAGGATGGAATGTGGATTCTGCGGATCATTTGTATATTGCTTATGCGTTCCTGAAACTTTATTATAACGTAATAAACTCAACCCGGTCCCAATCCATATATCTTCACCATCCTGAAAGAACACGAAAATTTCACCAAAGTTGCCGTTTTCCAATGTACCGGGTGCCGACTCAATTTGTATGACTTTCTCAGACTGGCTTGTTACGATTTTGATACCGTTATTGTAACCAATCCAAACGACACCCGAATCATCCTGAAAAAGTGAATATACATTTATGTCCTTATCCTCCTGAAGGATATCTATATTCTCTATTTCGCCTTTACTGTCTATCGAAACAAGCGCTAAACCTCCATGATAACCGATCCAGATACGCCCCTTGTTGTCTTTCATTAAAGCATTAATGGACGCCGTAAATATCCGGTGGCCTGCAAACGGATGATTAGTCATATCCTTAACTTTCCCTGAATAAATATCGATAATATTCACTCCTTCGTCAGTTCCTACCCATAACTGATTAAAGTTATCTTCAGTTAAAATTCTTATAAATAAGCTGTTTATGGCATCTTCTTCCGACTGAGTATCATAACGTATGAACTCATAACCATTAAAACGGTTCAGGCCGTTCCAGGTAGCAAACCACATGAATCCCCGGCTGTCTTTGTAAATATAATCTACCGTATTCTGTGCCATTCCCTGTTCCGATGTGATATATGTATAAATATAGGCATCCGGATTAAAGGAAGCATTTACCCTCTGGACAAAACTCAAAAAGATGATAAAAGGAAAAAATAATATATAAGCAGGAAGTTTCATATAAGTTATAAGCGGCTTTTACCAGCGAAGATACATCAAAGTAATGTAATTTAAAAAAATGATTACAATCCTTTTGTAAAAAGACTGTGATAACTTTTACAAATGACTGTAATAACTTTTTCGAAACATTACGATGACTTTACTTATTCATTGTATTGTTTTCATCGAAAAGTTTCAACAAGGGAAAATGCTTCAGATATTGCTGATATGAGAGATTACTAACAGGAGTTATACAATTCTATCTATATTAAGAGAGGCGGTCTCATTATGAACCGCCTCTGATTTATTTAATAACTTTGCAGTAGTGTAAGCATTTTACGATCTAATTTTGAACCATACCAGCTTTCGTATTCAATATCTTTTCGTCCTGAATCAAGAACCCCGAAGGTACCATGGAAGTTCCATATTGCCCAGCCGATTGAATGCTCCGTTAATATACTTAACAGATCATTTAGCCAGGCTAAAAATACAGTATGCG
>DAMCDT010000297.1:0-4838 GCA_032058265.1 Tannerellaceae bacterium | reverse complement strand
TCCGGAGAATTGTTTTACGACATCTTCTGTTTCAACAAAATACATAATATTACTACATTTTTAATATGATACGCTCACCCACCTTTTTACTAAGTGCCATTTTCAGGATATTAAGAGAATCCAGTTCTCTCATGAACTGTATTATTTCATCTGAATTACCTTTCAATTGTATCTCTTTTATTTTTATACTTATTTCATTTATCTGATGACGGATATAGGCATCTTTAAGACCAAACAGATCATGTATTATTAACTGTTTCAATAAATCTTCTTCCTGTTTGATCTCCTGGTATTTTGTATGATACTTACTCAACTGATACTTTTCACTGATCAGATTAACGGCCAACTGGCTTACATTCGGATCAGGATGAGATAGAAAATAACGTGATGCAATAAAGCCGTCTTCTTTACAATGTGTGGCTGCTTCATCCAGCATCTCAATATATAGAGGCGTTAAAAACAGCATTTCGTCCTGTTCAAGTTCCGAACGTATATATTCAGCAACCCGTATGATAACAGTCTCATTTGTTTCTTCGTCAATAAACTTGTATAATTCGCGCTCGCCATACCGTACGATGTATCGTAATAATACTAATTCCTGAGCTTCGTATGGCGACCGTTCCTGATTTTTTTCTTTCTGAATATCAGCAACTGTTGTTTGTTGAGTCTGTATGGTATCAGGAACTACTTGCGTATTTTGCTGATGAGTGTTTGATTGCGATTTTTCATTACGGCTTAAACGTATTTTATTTACCTCATTCAGCAATACACGTTCATCAATCTCCATCATCGCGCTACATTCACGTATATACACAGAACGGGCAATATTATCAGGGATAATAGCTACCGTACGGATAATATCCGTTATCAACGATGAACGTTTGATAGGATCGCCACCGGCATCATCCAATAATAATTTTGTTTTGAACCGGATAAAATCCGTTTCGTTTTGTTTGATAAATTCGGCGAACTGAGTAGCATTATGTTTTCTTGCAAATGAATCAGGGTCCTCACCATCCGGAAGCAAGACCACTTTAATATTTATTCCCTCCTCCAACAGTAGATCTATACCACGAAGAGCCGCTTTAATACCTGCCGCATCCCCATCATATAAAACTGTGACGTCTTCAGTAAAGCGGTGGATCAAACGTATTTGCTGTAAAGTTAAGGCTGTTCCGGACGATGCTACCACATTCTCGATACCGGCCTGATGCATGGAAATGACATCCGTATAACCCTCAACCAGAAAACATTTTTTCTCTTTTACTATACTTTGTTTTGCAAAATAAATACCGTAAAGCTCATTACTCTTATGATATATTTCACTTTCCGGTGAATTGACATATTTGGCTGTCTTTTCTTCTTTCTTTAAAACACGCCCGCCAAATGCAACAACCTTTCCACTCAGGCTATGAACCGGAAACATTACCCTTCCACGGAAACGGTCGCTTACTCCTCCGTTATCATAAGATATAACTAATCCTGTTTTCTCCAGGTATTCTTTCTTATATCCATTCTTAATAGCTTCCTGATATAATGCGTCCCGCTCGTCCAGACTATATCCTAACTGGAATTTCTTGATTATATCATCCCTGAATCCCCGTTCCTTAAAATACCGTAAGCCGACACTTGTTCCTTCAACATGTTCATGTAATTGGGTAGTGAAATACTTTTGTGCCCAACTATTTACAATCAACATACTTTCACGGTCACCCTGAATTTGCTTTTCTTTATCCGTCAGTTCCCGTTCCTGTATTTCAATATTATATTTCTTTGCCAGATAACGTAAGGCATCAAAGTAACCCAACTGTTCATGTTTCATGATGAAATGAACAGCCGTTCCTCCCTCTCCGCAGGCAAAACATTTACAAATGTTTTTGGCAGGTGAAACATAAAAAGAAGGAGTTTTATCCGCGTGAAAAGGGCATAGTCCTACATAATTAACCCCGCGTCGCCGCAGGTTAACAAATTCAGAAACTACATCATAAATGCTTGCTGCATCTAATATCCTATCAATGGTAGGTTGGTCAATCATTGATTCATCTTCCTTTAAAAAACAAAAGTAGGCAATATTTTTCGAAATATATTATCTTTGCTATTTCATCCTAATATAAGAATGATGAAACGAATATGTAAACACGTCTTAAGCATTTGCCGATTAAATCAGTACATATTCCCTGACTACAATTAAAATAAGATTTGTATGAAATACTTTTTCCTTCTCCTATTATTAACGCTTTGTTTCAGTTGCAGTGGGCAACAATCAAAAAAACAAACGGCTGGGCCAACGGAAACACCCACTTTTCAACTACCAACCATTCCGACAATTCTTTCCGACCCTGTCGAACGTGCTGAATATTTGCTTAAACATTATTGGGATAATTTTGATTTTACGGATACGGCTTATATTCATCTACCAGAAATAACAGAGCAGGCATTTGTTGATTACATTGACGTGATGCCAATTGTTTCTACACCTTTTGCAGCCTTATCGATAAAAGATTTGATGAACAAAGCGGAAGTTGATCCAACCATGTTCAATTATTTCGCAAATATGTTTGAAAAGTATTTATATGATCCGAACTCACCATTCCGGAATGATGAGCTTTACATTCCGGTTCTCGAGTCCGTTCTCGCTTCCCCATTGACAAAAGAAAAAATTCGTCCAACGCATCTACTGGAATTGGCTAAAAAGAACCGTATCGGTGAAACAGCCATTGATTTCACTTATACGTTAGCTAACGGTACAAAATCCACAATGCAGAAGATCCAATCCGATTATACTGTCTTATTTTTTTATAATCCCGGTTGCCACAGTTGTAAAGAGATTACTGATAATTTACAATCATCCCTTACTATTAAATACCTCATGAGTGAAAAGAAATTGAAAGTATTAGCGATTTATCCTGATGAAGACCTGAGTGAATGGCAAACATATCTTTCATCCATTCCAAAAGAATGGATCAACGCTTATGATGACGGCACTCATTTGTTTAATGAAGAATTATATGATTTGAAAGCCATACCCACTCTTTACCTGCTTGATAAAGAAAAGAAAGTACTATTAAAAGATACAACGTTTGAACAATTAGAGAACTTTTTAAGACAATAAACTAACTAATTTTATTTATTATGAGAACTATCCTATTATGTGTTACCTTAATGGTAAGTGTTTGTTTTGGCGCTACAGCGCAAATTAAAATCGGTGGAAAGAAAATCGACACAAAGAAAGTATTGAATGCCGCCCAGGATGTCGGTAAAGCTGTCACTTTATCCGATGCTGATATAGCAGCCATCAGCCGTGAATATATTGAGTGGATGGACGAAAACAATCCGGTAGCCGGACCTGAAACGGAAATGGGTGCCCGCTTAGAACGTCTTACTGCCGATATCAAAGATCCGAAAGGGATGAAGTTAAATTTTAAAGTATATCATGTTATAGACGTAAATGCATTTGCCTGTGGAGACGGAAGTATACGTGTATGCGGCGGTTTAATGGAAGTAATGGACGATGCCGAAGTAATGGCTGTTATCGGTCATGAAATCGGTCACGTGGCTAATACAGATGTGAAAGATGCTATGAAGACTGCATACCTGACTTCTGCCGCTAAAAATGCATTGGGTGCAGCAGGTGGAGTGGCTCAGGCGCTTACTGATTCACAATTAGGTGAGTTGGCTGAAGCTTTATCAAGCGCTCAATTTTCTCAGAAACAAGAATATGCCGCCGACGATTATGCATTTGAATTCTGTATCAGTAATGGTATCGATCCATACGCGATGAGCAATTCATTAAACAAATTAGTTCAATTAAGCAGCGGAGCGCAAGCTTCTAGAGTACAGAAAATGTTTTCGACTCACCCCGATAGCGAAAAACGTGCTCAAAGGATGAAGGAAAAAGCAGATAAGTACACAAATAAGTAAAACTTCAATGGAAAAGAAACATGTTTTATGGCATTATTTTGTTAAATATTTTTAAACAGTGCGTTTTTCATGTTTAATAATTATGCTGTAAAACATATAAAGCATATATTTGCATTGTGTTTTTCATGGTATTAGATTTAAGGTTAACAATGAAGATTGGTTGTCCGTGATGGATGACCTTTTCTTTTTTATTGACTATCTATCACCTTCCACTATACCTTCAAAACCATTTACTGAAGCGGTTTTAGGAGTGGAAGATCATCTTTCACCAAAGAATTCTATCTATCACTTCCCCACCATATAATTATTATAGGATGCTTCCTGTTTAAAATTACTAACTTCCTATTTTATTTTGGACACGTGCAATTTGTACTAGCTTGTATAAACTTTTCTTGTAAAAATAACAGGGTTTTGTTTTCAAAACTATAGGGTTTTATAAACAAAACCTCAGGGCTTTGCAAACAAAAGTAATGACTTATCTGACATTGTACATCACTTAAAGAAGTAACGTACACTACTTTTTACTGAGTTGGTGCTGAGACACCTAAATTGAAATCCCAAGATTTTAAAAACCATGTTATATTGAAGGTCGTAAAATCATTACATTCTAACTATAAAGTTATTACGATAACTTTTGTAAGTTACGACAATGGTTTTCATAAAGCATTGTGATAACTTTTTTCAATCATTACAATGTTTTGAGATATGAAAAGCAGAAATGACTACAAAAAATGTTTGTTTTTTTGAGTTTTATTTTCACCCTCTCTATAAATACCTGTAAATGAGGAATTAAACAGGAAAAACCAACCCCCTTTTTGATTTCACGCTATAAAAATATGATAAACAGATGTATATACACTACTTTTTCCTGTTTTGAACACATTTGCCCTCCTTAATTTGTAATCATTTGATTCTCT
>DAMCDT010000296.1:1354-4851 GCA_032058265.1 Tannerellaceae bacterium | reverse complement strand
ACAGTCGTTCGTTATATGAAATGTTTTAAGAAGTTTGTGAATATGGCTCTTGCTAATGACTGGATGAAGAAAGATCCGTTTATCGGAATAAAGTTTAAGCAGGAAGAAACAACTCCGGTCTTCTTAACTAAAGAAGAGCTGGATTTATTAATAGCTAAAGAATTCTCGGTAGAACGTCTTACATTAGTACGGGATTTATTTGTTTTCAGTTGTATGACCGGTTTGGCGTTCGTAGATGCTAAAGAATTGAGGCCGGAACATCTGTTTAGAGATAACGATGGTAATCTTTGGATTCGCAAGGGTCGCCATAAGATGAAAAGAAACCAGGCCAACTGTACCAGCAATGTTCCTTTATTGGAAACAGCACAGCAGATATTGGAGAAATACAAAGATCATCCTGTATGTGCTCAAAAGGGGCTCTGCCTTCCTGTATTAAGTAATCAGAAGATGAATTCTTATCTGAAGGAAATCGCCGATTTCTGCGGGATAACGAAAAATTTAACAACTCATGTAGCCCGCCATACTTTCGGAACAACAATTACTTTAGCCAATAAAGTTTCACTGGAAAACGTCTCCAAAATGTTAGGTCATAGTTCAACCCGTATGACCCAGCACTACGCACGTGTTCTCGACCAGAATATTATGGAAGATATGATGAATGTAGAAAAAAGGCTTGCCGCTAATGTTTAACGCTAAATCTCAGAGTTATGGAAAGAGGAAAATTAAACATAGAATCAATAACAAATACTCATCAAACAATAATATTCGAGCCTGCCAATGGTACAGTCTGGATGAACAAGAACGAATTGTGTGAGTTATTTGTGATATATCTCCGTCAGTTGAACAGCTGTTTGGATGATATTTTCAAGGCCAATACATTCCATATCGAGGAAGTCTGCATGTATCACAGAATCGTAAAAAATAACAAAATATGCTATGACATTACCGACGTTAATCTGGATATTATAATAGCTTTAGCCTTCCGCTTAGAATCCTCCAATGCGAGGGTTCTAAGGGATTGGTTTATGACGAAAGTCGTGAAGCCGGAGAATAATTACACTTCTTTAGCAGATATACATTCCTATTCATTGAATTGAAACATCTATATTTGTATTATTATGAGCCATTTCGAATACAATCAGGAAGAACTGGATGCGCTAAAATCCAGATGTAAAACGCTTGCCCGCTATATAGATGAAATAGGGTTCATACAGCGGGGAGTTATCCCCGGCCTGTATGCAGCATTGGTAAATAGTATCGTCGGACAGCAGATCAGTACCAAAGCACAGAAAACCATCTGGCAACGAATGCAGGATAAATTCGGGGAGATCACCCCTGATAATATCATGCAGTACACCGAAGAAGAAATACAATCCTGTGGTATCAGCATGAAGAAAGCAACCTATATAAAAGATGCTGCGGAAAAGGTACTGTCAAAGGAGCTGGATTTGGAAGCACTGCATACCATGTCCGATGCAGAAGTATGTCGCCGGCTTTCGGGTCTGAAAGGTATCGGGGTGTGGACGGCCGAGATGCTAATGATATTCTCCATGCAACGCAAAGATATATTCAGTTTTGACGATATTGCTATACTGCGCGGACTAAGAATGGTTTACCGCCACCGAAAAATCACGCGGGAATTGTTTGAGAAATACCGTCGACGATTTTCACCCTATGCAAGCATAGCTTCACTTTACCTGTGGGAGATATCCGTTGGAACCTGTGGATTGAAAGACTGTGCGCCTCTGACTGAAGCGCAGAAGAAAATAAGAAGGAAACAAAACTTCCGAAATAAGAAAACCACTAAAGACAATCAGAAAAATGCTTAAGCTGCCGCCCATTGAAAAGATTCCCGAAGCATACAGTGCCATTGCAGATAATCGGGTTGTAATGTCAGAAAATTCAGCCTTGGTCGATTCGTCCGACTACACCAAAAGGTACACTGTAACATGGGATGGAGACATTTATACTGCCAATGACAATGCATCCATCTGGCAGGGATACGCCGGCTATCCTATGATCGCTGTATTAATGTTACAGGGCAAGTTATCGCTCAACATACATATTGCCGAACATTTTAAAGACATAAACTGGAAGGCGCTGAACACAAAGCACAAAAATAAATATGATAAGGCTGTTGCCGAAATATTGAACTCCCTCAAAGAAAAAGGAGTGGATACGAATGCAATAGATGCTGAAATCAACAAGGTTTATGAAGACATCCGCACATTGGATATCTCGACGAAGCGAAGCGGCATAAAACAAATAAAACTAACATAGCTACGACAACATTATAACAATCTTTCCTTTTACCTTACCATTCTCGAGTAGATTTTGTGCTTCCGGTATTTCTTCAAACGGGAATGTTTTATCCACATGTACTTTCAGACTGCCATTGGCAAGCATTTCGGCAATATGTCTCATATCTTCTCCATCCGAATGCATCATCATCAGTTTGTAATTTGTGACATGCTGTTCTTTCGCAACCTTGTTTGTTTCTTCTATGTTGGGAGTAGATATCAATACAATAGTGCCTTCGGGTTTTAATACTTTGAGGGAACGAACAAAGTTTTCGCCACCGATGGTATCGAGTATGAAATCAATGTTGCTGATTATCTCTTCAAACTTCTGAGTCTTGTAGTCAATTACTTCATCTGCACCAAGACCTTTTACAAAATCAGCATCGGAAGCCGAAGCAGTCGTTATTACATAACATCCTATATTCCGCGCAATCTGGATGGCGTAATTGCCAACTCCTCCTGCGCCACCATGAATCAGTACACGGTCACCTTTCTTTATATGTCCCTGATGGGTTAGCGCCTGCCAGGCTGTCAACGTTGCCAATGTTGCCGCTGCTGCCTCGGGCATAGAGATATTAGCAGGCTTTCGGGCAAGTTGATGGGCAGGAGCAACGGCATATTCGGCATACGCTCCTCCCTGCCCTGGGAAATTAATTGTCCCGAAAACTTCATCTCCTATGCTGAAGTCTTTTACATCTTCGGCAATCTTGGTTATTACTCCGGCCACGTCCCATCCGATTACCATTGCGGTAGCATCTTTATATTGTTGGGCCTGCCCCTTGCCATTACGGGTTTTTATATCCACAGGATTAATACCGATTGCTTCTACACGGATCAGTACTTGCCCGCTATTTATCTTTGGTTCGGGAATTTCTTTCAATGAGAAATTTTCTATTCCTCCAAACTGTTTTAAAACCATTGCTTTCATTATAAAACTATTCTTGTGTTGATACTAACATTAAAACACGGCATAATTCTTTTTGTTTAATGAGGATTGGTTAGCGTGCTTGTCTCCATGCATCGTTATAATGTTTTTCCAGCATTTCCTGAATATCAGACAGTTTATACAGTATCTTCCCTTCCAGTTTATAGAAGCCAATTAACCCTCTGTCCCTGTAATCCTGAAGAGTACGGGAAGATATATGAAGCATCTCGCAGACTTCGTTATTATCCATGAAATATTCTCCTGAAATGGAT
>DAMCDT010000296.1:0-1344 GCA_032058265.1 Tannerellaceae bacterium | reverse complement strand
ATGGATGATTTTGTAGTGGCGGTATGATTATAGACGTTTACTTTAATTTGGTCCACTGCCTCAAACAACTCTTTTAATTCAGGAGAATGGCGGTTTAATATATCGTTTAGATTCATATTTGACCTGTCTTTACTTAGTTACACTTTTAACTTTATTCTTCTCGATGAATAGTTGAATATCTTTGGCCTTATAATAACATTTGTGGGCTACCTGTGAATAAGGCAATAATTTCTTGTCTCTGTAGGTTTGTAATGTTCGAAGTGAGATTCCTAAAAGTATGCATACATCCTGATTATCCAACCATTCTTTTTCTGTACCGGATGAATTTAACCTGTTCGTTTTCTCAAGTAGTTCTTTTATTGCCTGACTAAGTTTTTCAAAAGCCCTACTATCAATTATTTTTAATTCCATATTCTTTGCAAATAAATCGTATTTGATTATTGCGGCATTTCCCGCGGAACAAAGAAAGATGAAATTATTTATAATACTATTGATTCTCAGTTTGCTGGCAGTGTTTGGCTTTTGTTTGGTAGTATGTAAACCACATACGTATATTTGCGAACATCAAAAAGTTACCGAAGCATGTATGCCCCAATTTTCATTATTAATTATAACCGGAGAAATTACCAAATTATGCTTCCTGGCAAACGGACGGGTGAAAACATAAGTACTACCTATACCTATTGCTGCACCTGCCAGCACATCCCACGTATCATGCCTTTTGGCATAAACACGCCCCCATGCCACATATCCCGAAACTAAATAGGCAGGGATACTGTACTTCCATCCATACCTTTGTGCTATAAAAGAAGCACCCTGAAAAGCCATTGCCGTATGGTTAGATGGAAAAGAATGGTTATCACGACCATCAGGACGTTGTTTTTTAATCGTATATTTAAGTAAATACGAGGTTGCTATACTTGTTGCTCCTGCAAAAACCAATTGTTTTGTGCCTTCGTAATCTTCAAGAATAAGAGTAGTAATAAAACCGGCAACCGGAGGAGCAAACATTAAGATATCCGTAGAGGTTTTAACCGCATCACGCGATTGTGCTTTTATCCCGCAATTCATTAAACAGACACATGCTATAAGTAAAAGGATCTTCTGTCTCATATTGTTTCTGAAATATTTCTGTTAGCATGAATATTAAAGTGCGCTCCCGACCGATAGTTTATATACCGTACAACCGAATAGTATAGCATGACAAGCGCAGAACCAAGCAGTAACCCGCCAATGATATCGGTAAACCAATGAACCCCTGAAATCAAACGACCGATGATTGTAATAGCAATAATCAAGATTGATACTACGTCTGTTACCGTTCGTATCGTCTTTTTTTTCGAT
>DAMCDT010000295.1:0-4867 GCA_032058265.1 Tannerellaceae bacterium | reverse complement strand
TAGATACATAATTGGTAATTATCTTCATAATAATTGATTTATGCCCGCAGTTCCCGAGCTGGACAGTTTTATTTAGCATATATCTCTTATATAAAGAAAAAGCGCGGGATCTGTACTTATCGCTTATCTCACGTTCCGGGCCTTCGCAAAGCCCACCAAGTAAAGATAAGCAACGCAGAACCCACGCCGATATGATTACCATACGCCCGAAAGCATACGTATATAATATATCACGCAGAAATCTACTGTTGCCTCGCCTTCTCACCTGGTTACAAATTTGCGAAGTTTGGAACGAAGAAGACAAGACGTCAAGTAAACGTCTTTTCAATATATAATTTTCCACAACCTTCTATAAGCCGGGAAACGAAACAAATATATAAAATATTTACGGTTGCTTTAAAAGGTGTCGGTTTAAAAACATTTTCTTTTTCGCAACAATTGATAAGTTCCGGGGTTATTCTTACCTTTATCTTTGCAGTGAACAAAAAAAATGAAAACAATGGAAAAGAAAGATCAAACATTTTGCCAGAGTTGCGGAATGCCGCTAACCGAAGAATTTTTCAGTAAAAATGCCGATGGAAGTGTAAACATCGAATATTGCTCCTATTGCTACAAAGACGGCGCCTTCACCAGCGACGAAACAATGGAACAAATGATTGAACACAACCTCGAATACCTTGACGAATTCAACAAAGACTCCGAAACAAAAATGACAAAGGAAGAGGCCCGCGAACAAATGCGCCAGTATTTCCCTACCCTCAAACGCTGGCAATCATAAGGATCGTACGATTGAGTATGTTATTAAACACGGAGACACAGAGGCACGGAGTTTATTATTATTAAATTATAAAAACTCTGTGTCTCCGTGTTTAAATTCTTTAATAAGCAAATTAATGAAAAATACTACCTGCCAAAGTTGCGGAATGCCCCTGCACAGTCCGGAGTTGTACGGGACAGATACGAACGGGACACCGATTGAGGATTACTGTGTCTATTGCTATAACCACGGCGGATTTACCTCCGATGTAACGATGGACGAAATGATGCAGCTCTGCGCCAATTACGTAGAGGGAAACTCGCGGGAATTCTATATCGCCAGCATGCGGACGCTCTATCCCCACCTGAAACGATGGGCAAAAAAGGAGAATACCCAAAGCGAATATTACAAATCGATCAACCTAGTCATAAGCTATATCAAAGACAATCTTGACGAGAATACCGGACTTAAAACACTGGCCGAAATGGCACATATCTCACCCTACCATTTCCACCGCATCTTTAAGTCAGTAATTGGGGAGTCACTGGCCGAATACATCAACCGCTTACGAATGGAATATGTGGCGGAACACCTGAAAATATCAGGACTCAGTCTTGCCGAACTGGCGGAAAGAACCGGATACAGCAGTGAACAGGCATTATCCCGCGCCTTCAAAAACTATTTCAACCTGCCCCCTAAAACATTCAAGGCAACCTATTTCAAGCAAGTGTTTGGTAAAGAACTCTCCCCACGCATCTGCAAAGTAACCTCTAAAAACTGCATTATCCTACGCGAGCAACTTCCCGATCTACAAGGCTGGCAAAAACTCTATATGTATGCCATGGTCAACCGCTTGCTCGCCCCTGACACCGAGTCTATCGAAATCATCCGCACCGAAACCCGTCACCCCGCACTGACCACCAAAGAACAATTACAGCCCAACAAACACATCAGCACAATAATCCTTCCCGAAGGTCTATATGCCATCTTCACCCACAAAGGCGACACCTCCACCATCCACAACCTAATCGCCGCCATCCACAACTACTGGCTCCCTAAAAGCAAATACAACCAAGCCAATGATATGCTCTATTTGATTTACCTCAACAATCCCTCCCTCGTCACAACCGAAGGCCTGTTGACGGAAATTTATGTGCCGCTTGTGGAGAAGTAGCTCACCACTATTAAAGTGCGGGCCCATGCATTTCAGCCTGCTGAATCCGGCAGAGGTATAATTTTAGTCGTTATCAAAATAAAATAGGACGTTAGGTATTTTTATTTGATAGTGAGCAACTCATTTGAGTTTTCAACTTTTTCAACTTCTAGATAATCATTACAGTATATCTGCAATTCTCTGAAAAAGGGTAGGAAAACATTCCATAATGCCACCTCATTTTCAGAAAGGTAATCAATCGCTTTGTCAACAGAGATATCTATACGGTGGACGTTTATCATTATTTTGAGAGAGTCTCTGATCCCATCTAATGTAGCATATCTGGCGAGGCGGTTTGTGCCGATTAGGTGCCACATAAAGCTTTTTATTCGTTCGGGCAGATGGCGGTAGTTGCTTATGAGCGTGAGATAGAAGCGTCGTGCATATCGTTTCAGCGATATATCTGTAAATTCGCTGAAGCGGGATGCTAATAAATAATCGAAATAAATATCTAATACGATGCCGGAATAGCGTCCGAAATGAGGCCGTAAGGTGCGGATGGTTTCACTGACGGACGGGTGGCAATCGGTGTAACTATCGATCGCACGGTGGAGCAGAATGCCTTTTGCTATAGCTGTAGGATAGTTTTTATATGCGCTACCTTTTACGGCATCGCCGATGAAATTGCCAAGTTGGAGTTTACGGCTATTGCCTGACAGGAAGATATGTGCGAGATAGTTCATTGGATACTTTTAAACCTGGCGCAAGGTACAACAAATTATAGAAAAGTAAAGGAGGACCACATCGGCTGAAATTAGTTAGTATTTCTTCTCCGGTGTGGCTTCCTTTGCGTTAATAAATAAAAAACTATTGCCCCTTTACATCAGAATTTTATACCCAATTTGAAAGAAAGAGAGTGGTGACTTAGTTTTTCGGCGAACTCTTTATGAAAATAGTTATCAGATTGTTTCTTCAAGCATTCGAGAGATTGTACCTCGTAACCGATGGCCAATTGGAGTTTTATCCGGTTCTTTAGCGGGTATTGGAAGCCGAAAGATGGATTCATAAAGAAGCCGCCGTTTACGTTTTTATCCGGGGCGAAGGAATAACCCATTGCCAGCTCGGCGTAGGGTGTGAAGCGCCGGGTTCTCCCAATCTGGAACCTGACGTCTCCATACAAGGGAATCAGCATTTTCTCGTAGAATGATAAACCGGTACCGGCACCTAACGACCATCTTTCTGTCAAGTAGTAATATCCCAGTACCTGCCAGGTGAAGGGAGTGGAGGATGGGGACGTCAGGGATAACCCTGTGCCAACAGTAATGCCTAATGAGTAGGTACGGTGGGCTTTTTCTGTTTGTGCCGTTGCCGCAGTAACGACAAGTGAGAGGAGTGCTATACAAATGTATTGTTTCATATTAGCGGATATTTATTGTTATTTCGTTCACTATTTCTAAAGCGGAAGTAAGGGTAGATACGTCGGGGTAAATTTCGCCGTTTGAACCGTCGGGGCTGCTATGCCCTAGCAGTCTGGCGATAAATTGTTTTTTATCCGAATTTAAGTCAATATCGGCTGCGTATATAACAGCAGGTTGACCGCTTCCGCCTTTTCCTCCGGAGTAGTTTGGTTCGCCTTCTTTGGCATTTTTGGGGAAGTCTTCATTCCAATCTGTCGAATGGTTTAGCTCGACTTTGACGATGAATTGCCGTAGGCTGCCAAGCGAACTTAGTTTGATCTCAAAGCTGCCGTGAGGGGTCGCTCCGGAAATACCGTCAACGACCGCTTCTTCTTTGGTCGGTAAAAAGAGGCCGTCGGGGTATTGTATTCCGCGAGCATGGCACCAGACGGGCAGGGCGGCTTTACGCCTGTCGCCACCGTTTGCCATCCATGATTCTGTTGCTATCTTATGGGTTACATATAGTGTACTGATATATTCTCCGTCTATATTTTCCACCCATACAGCTATCTGCGGCGGCGACTTTTTCTTTATCCCCGCGAATAACGGGAAGTCATGCAGCCATTCTTTTCCTTCTTGCACACACACCTGGATATCACCCGGGCCGTACGTTACCAGATCATTCTTGCACCCAGTTAATATCTCAATGGCTGCAATGACTAATACTAAAATCTTTGTTCTCATCTTTTTTCTTCTTTATGTTAATTAATCGATGTGTCCGGTTGGTCACAATGCAGGTAAAAAAATTAGGCGAAATATCTAATTACGGACAGGACATGCAAGTGGCTTTCCATGTCCGGTTTATCCGGCCATAGAGGAGTCTTGAAAACATATTTTTCTATTTATTTACCTAAATTTTCTACTTATAAGCGGGTGTTTTAGCTTGCCCTCTACAACCTAATTGCGGCAATTGCAATACCATACTTAGTAATTTTAGTTTCATCTTATTTTCATTATTTAATGAAGGTATCTATTATGGCATCTATCCCTTCGGCAATCTGTTTCCAGCCTTCGTCACTCTGTATGTCGATATCATTATACATGCGGCAGTTTTCCTCCAGTATGCCGAGATAGGTAATGCCTGCATTGACAAGGGCTGTGATAGATTGGACCTTTTTTTCGTCCTCCTGGATCAGGCGGGATAACAGGTTGATAAATTGCACCCCGTTCTTTTCCCTTTGCGATCTTATTTCCACGGCTAAATCGTTGTCGTTCGACAATTCCCATCTTCTTAATCGTTTAAGGGCAATATTGCTTCTTAATTCTGTGATTTGCCTGCGGAATAGTCTCTTCAAGTATCCGTTAAGGTCTGTAAAATCAGGTACTTCATCGGTTGTATATACCCAGAAGTCATGCTTTTTTATATAAGCATATATCAATCCGTCCAATGAATCGAAATAGCGATAGATGAGGTTCTTTGAAAAACCCGCATGCTTGGCAACCTGGTTGATGCCCAAGTTCTCAAAACCGACTTCAGCTATTAATTCACCGACTGCATTT
>DAMCDT010000294.1:2101-4870 GCA_032058265.1 Tannerellaceae bacterium | reverse complement strand
GATAAGAAGAGTAGGCTATCATTCGGTCAGGCTATCATTTAGTTTGAATAGTTAGGTATATTACGGTTCAGGAGCTGCACAATAAAAAAGCTTCTGACCGTTTTAATATAACTAACAATGTAATGATACTCTCTTATGAAAGAACTTTTTTTCACTAAGTATCTCTACTTCTTCCTCACCCCCCTTACTTTATGCTCATGTGAAGTTTTTGATTATCATCCTTATGACGGCAATATCGATCTTGAAGTTGGAAAAGACATAAATCTTCAGAATACATTCGATATAAATTTTTCCTGCTGGAACAAGGATACGATCCGTTTTATCTGGTTCGGCGATTCGGGAAGGAGCTATGACGAACTGGAGGCATTTATTAAGCATGCGAATCAAAATGAGTCCATTGATTTTGCTATACATGCCGGGGATCTTATAGAATTTGGCAGCACGAAGGAGTATAAATGGGGAGTTGAAAGACTAAACAAGCTCCGGTTTCCTTATGTAATGATTATCGGAAACCATGATATCATCGGTAATGGAGATAAGGTCTACGAAAAAATGTTTGGATACCAGAATTTCAAGTTTATAGCAAATGATATTCTATTCCTTTGTTTGAATACAAATGCGCTTGAATATGATTATTATAATCCCATACCTAATTTTGAATTTATTGAATCTGCCTTAGAATACCCGAATGCAGGAATTCCGTACAGCTCGGAATATAAACGGACTGTTGTTGCCATGCACGCGCCCCCGTTCAATGAACAATTTAATAATAAGGAAGCGCAAACATTCCATAAAAAGATAAAGGAATTCCCGTCGCTTCTGTTTTGCCTGCATGGACATACCCATAATTTTGTCGATACCGCTTACTTTGATGATGATACCCCTTATTATTGTTGCGATAATATCGGGAAACGCAGTTATTTGATTTTCACAATAACACCTGATGATTACTACTATGAACTTGTCAAATTCTAATAAACTTATTCTTTTCCTTCTTTTCCTGAATATAAATACGGGTAAAATTAATTCACAAAACTCTTTTGCTGTACGGTTGATTCCGCGGTATTGTAAATTACAATTCGCCGGGTCGATGGGCATGTTTTCATTGGGCGGCGGCTGGAATTATGGAAATAACCATTGGGAAACAGATATTCTTTTCGGTATAGTACCCAAACATACTACAAATGTACATAGTGAGAGAGGGCAAAGAGACCTTAAAACAATGGCTACCATTACTTTGAAACAAAACTATATTCCCTGGGGCATTCCTCTGAATAATACCATACAATTTGAACCTCTATCATGTTCCCTGTATATAAATACTTTACTGAACGATAAATTCTGGGCGAGGCAAGCTTCAAAATATCCCGATGGATACTATTTTTTCTCCACAAAAGTACGAACCTTAATTTCCATTGGCGAACGTATAACTTTCAATTTAAAGGATAGGAATAAACATAAGAAATCCATTACCCTCTTCTACGAAGTCAGTTCCTGCGATCTATATTTACTTTGCGCGGTGCAGAATAAAGTACTCAAACCAAAAGATTACCTGAGTTTGTCTTTCGGATTGAAATTTCAATTTCTTTAAACATCGTATATCATATCTTGTAATCCTTATTTTTATTGTCAAGATTTTAGACAATAGTGTTAACTTTTTAGACAATCAATGTTTAAGAATTTTAAACAAACAACTAACTATCAGCATTATATATCCATGGCACGTATTTTGATATCGTTAGATTATAAACTGAAAGATTATGATAAGTACATTCCGGAATCTACTATATGTTCTGAGGCGTTTTAAATTAGCGACCTTTACTAATCTTGTAGGTTTAAGCCTTGCTTTTTTCTTATTTATACTAATTTGCATTCATGTGCGGCATGAGTATGGTTTTGACTCATCTATCTCGGATAAGGAACGGATTTTCCAGTTGGAGAATTTACGTGACGATGGGATTTGGGAGTCTAATTTCTCACGGCCGCAACTCGAACGTTTTATTGCAGCATCACCTTATATCGAGGCGGCAGCGGTTACCAATAATTTGGTTCATTCTTCTTTCAGGTTCGGCGTATCTGCCGGTTCAGGGCCAGATGCTTTAAGTTATATAGAACAACTGGAACGGATTACCCCGGGATATACTGAGGTATTTGGTTTTGATATAGTGGCAGGAAGTACGGATTGTTTGAAAGATCCGTCACGAATGCTGATATCAGAGAATATGGCCAAAAAGCTTTTTGGTGATGAAGATCCTATTGATAAATCTATTTATATTTCTGAATTTGAAGGTGTCGATGGTTTCTCTATGTTTGGGTTGACCTTTGCCCCCTTGTACACAGTAGGTGGTGTTTATCGTGACTTTCCTGAAAACACACGTTTAAAAAACGCTTTATATATCCCAATTTCAGATAATGAAATGATGGATGATTGGTACACAGGCCCCTATTATTGTTATCTGTTAATGACTTCCCCGGAGGCAGCTTATACTGCCACTGAACAATATATGGGCGAAAACCGGGAATTCCTGAAGGGATTTGCTATTAAAGACCTAAGAGTCAGACCCTTGCAAGAACTCTATTTTGGCCAACAGGTACGTGCGGATGCGGCTCCTGTAGGTAATAAGTTAAGAACCAATATCCTTTTTTTTATTGCTATCCTTATCATCGGTATTGCGCTGGTTAATTATATTAATTTGTCTGTCGCATTAGCGCCCATACGAACCAAATCAATAACAACTCAAAAAGTATTGGGATGTTCGCAGGGAATAC
>DAMCDT010000294.1:0-2091 GCA_032058265.1 Tannerellaceae bacterium | reverse complement strand
AATATCTCGTTTCAGAATCACTGATCATATCTCTGATTGCATTTTCAGTTGCTTTGGTTCTTATTCTTCTTCTCAAGGATACTGCCTGGGTTACTGGCATGTTAGGACATCCGCTGGATTTGCATCATAACTGGACAATCATAATTTATACCTTATTTTTAGTAATAGCCAGCGGAATTCTGGCAGGTATATATCCTGCTTTTTATATCACTTCTTTTCCGCCTGCAATGGCGCTTAACGGATCGTTTTCATTGAGCAACAGAGCACAGAATACGCGCAAGTTACTAATCGGTTTCCAGTTTGTAATTTCCATCGCACTGATCATAGGATCACTGTTCGTGTTCCTGCAAAATAAATTTATAGGAAATGTAGATCTGGGATTTGAAAAGGACAATGTGCTCGAAGTTAAGTTAAGTATGGGAACGGCTATATCTAAAAGTGATTTGTATACGTCGCTCTTAATGGAACATCCCGACATCAGAGATGTTGCATTTAATGAATTTAAATTCGTATCCGATGAATCCCGCTCCAGCATCGGATATAATTACAAAGGACAACATAATTATATGAGTTATTTTGGAGTATCGCCTAATTTTCCGCGATTGATGGATTTTAAAATAATCGCCGGGCGTGATTTTCGTGAAGCAGACGAAGCGCCGGAAAATACCCGCGCTGTTTGCATTATAAACGAAACTGCTGCCCGTCAGATCGTTTCACAGTTTTCATCAGATGAATTAAAAAATATTTCTGACCTGATAGGTACGAGCATCAGTGACAATAAAATACCCGTAGAGATCGTAGGCATTTTTAAAGACGTTCATTATGAATCCCTCTATAAAGAAGTTCGGCCTTTGGGCCTTTGGGTATCCGCAAAGAATCAATACCGGCGGGTTTTGCCGGAGAATTATACGTATGTAAAAATTGCCGGAAGTGATCCCGGTGGCGCGATTAATCATATTCGGAAAGTAACGGATGAATTAAATCCTGGTTATCCCGCCGATATTCATTTCTTCGACCAGGCGCTTAACCAGCTTTACAGTAAAAGCCATCAACAAGGGCTTCTGGTTACATTACTTTGTCTGCTGGCAGTCGTTTTATCTCTTGTCGGAGTATTCGGTCTGGTTATTTTCGAATCGCAGGGACGTGAAAAAGAGATCGCTGTACGGAAAGTATTCGGTGCAACGATCGAACAGATACTATGGATGTTCAATTCATCTTTCTTACGGGTTGTAGCGGTCGGTTTTATTATTTCCACGCCTATTGCCTATTATGGCGTGAGTAATTGGCTGCAAAGTTTTGCATATAAGACACCTCTTTATCTATGGGTATTTTTCGCCGGATTATTAGCCATAACGATTTTAACTATCTTGACGGTAACCATTCAGAGCTACAGGGTTGCTATCTCAAATCCCGCTACTAAATTAACCCGTTAAATAAGACAACATTCTTTGATATAAATATCTTATTTCCGCCAAATTCCTTACATTTGCTACAAACAGTTTACCACTATTATGAAAACAGATTGTGCAAATATTGCCTTGACATTCTCCGGTGGAGGGTACCGGGCGGCGACTTTTCATCTGGGAGTTTTGTCTTATCTTCATACCGTTAAAGTTTGTGATGATTCTTCATTACTCAGGCATGTGGTTGCCCTTTCGACCATATCGGGCGGGACGATTACAGGATTAAGGTACATGCTTGCGCAGAGCCATGGGGAAAGTGTGGAGGAGGTATTTAAGGATTTGTATTCATTCTTCATAGATGTCGACCTGGCTACGCTTGCCATGGATAATTTATCTTCTTATAAAGAAGGTATGCCTGCATCGCTTATCAGGACAATGTCGGGGATATATAATGATAAGTTATTTAAAGGAGCGCGTTTTGGCAAATTGATGGATGATGCTAAGAAGAATCATATCACCCAGTTCTCTGCCAATGCGACTGACTTTACCAATGGGTTGCCTTTCCGTTTCCAGGCGACGACGGGAAAGCAGGATAAAGATTCCGGATATGGCGTTATCGGAAATAACAAAATCAGGGATCACCCCGAAAACTTGTGGAGTTATTCAAAAGATATAATTTTGTAGAATG
>DAMCDT010000293.1:940-4889 GCA_032058265.1 Tannerellaceae bacterium | reverse complement strand
CCGGATGAGCTTTCTTGATGCCGAGAGTTCTTTCTCCATACTCTTGGCATATATATCCTTCATTTCTTCAAGTGTCTCAAGTATAGAACGTGTATTTCTACGTTTTTCTTCCAGAAGTATATCAATCTTATCTATCCTTTCCCATTTGGAAGAGTCTGTAAATGAACGGAGTAATTCCATTTGCTGATGAACTTTGTCAATACTATGGTCAAATTTGGCATATTCTTCTTCCGGTATTACTGAAAAAGGGGTATAAGTTTCACTTTCGTAAAGGAGTGATAAAGTATTGGTAACTATATAAACCTTTTGCCTTGCGATATTATCTGTGTTTTTCTCAGCGGCAATCTGCATAATTAAATTGTAGATATATACCACAGCACATATAGCAAGGATAACTATAGCTACATATCCTAAAATCACCTTACCGGTGATGTATTCATTTTTTCTTCTAACCATTTAACCGTTCTTTTCAAAGAATAGACTAAGAAAGAATTTAATCTTATCCTATTATAATCATTTTTTCATATTTTGCACCAGAAGTTACAAAAATAGTAGTTCTGGTATAAAATACTATATGGCAATCTACAAAAAAAAGTTATTCACTCTTAATTAGTGCTCATTTTTCAATCTTTTCCAATAATCATTAATAGAAGATTTAACCTCTTTGTGCAAGAGTAAAATACCTATTAAATTAGGCAATGTCATCAAAGCGATAGTTATTCCGGAGAATGTCCATACAATGGTTGTATCTGTAAATGATGCCACAAAAAAACTGATTACATATATTATATGAAAATATCTCACATATTTATTTCCCCATAGGTATGTAACAGCACGGTCGCCATAATACGACCAGGCGACAGCCGTTGAAAAGGCAAACAGCAGCAAAGAGATCGGAATAATAAATTGTCCCCAATCTCCGAGATAGCCTTTCTTGAATGCCTCGGAGGAAAGCGGAGCAGAATGTAACAAGGATCGTCCGGTAATTGATAGCTGTTTATCACTCATCGCGGAAAGTTCGATCCGGCCGTTTTTGACGGGAATCTCTCCGTTGTATACATCATTATCTCTTTTGATCTTTACATCTTCCGCAAAAGAACGGGCATGCAGCACGGTTATATCTGTATTTGCTATTTTCCCATTCTTAACTATTAAATTACCTGTAAACTGGCCTATCGATCTTTTACCTAGTATGAATTCAGATAAAGCTTCCTTGTCCGCTGGATTTTGTTCATTATAGTTACCGTCTAAAACTATCAGATCGGCTTGTTGAAATTGATTCTCATATTTATTTTGCCATGCTCCTGATGAAAGGATTACCAACCCTGTCAACGAACAAATGATTATTGTATCAATAAATGGTTCAAGTAAAGCTACCATACCCTCTGATACAGGTTCCTCTGTTCTGGCAGATGCATGTGCTATCGGCGCCGAACCCTGCCCTGCTTCATTAGAAAACAGGCCTCGGTTTACTCCACGGTTAAATGCCAATGCTAACGTAGCTCCCAGGAATCCCCCGGTTGCAGCGGTTCCACTAAAAACATTTCCAAAAACAGCTACTATGGATGGTATAATATTTTGATAATTATAAGATAGCACACAAATAGCGCCGATAACATATACGACCGCCATAAACGGCACGAGCCTTTCAGTTACTTTAGCTATTCGCTTAATCCCTCCGATAACAATCAATCCCAGTAAAACTGCTAAAACAGCTCCCGTTATGTAATGTTGAATACCAAATGTTGCAAACATAGCATTTGAAATACTATTGATCTGTGGTAAACTACCCGTCCCAAATGATGAAAGAATGGTAGCAACAGCAAAAAGGGCGGCAAGCCATCTCATATTCAAACGGTTCTTCATATAGTACATGGGGCCGCCCGCCATAGTACCGTCTTCTGTTTGTTCACGATATTTATGAGACAATGTTACTTCCACCAGTTTCGTGGTCATACCGACAAATGCCGTAACCAACATCCAGAATAGCGCAGAAGGCCCTCCCAAATGAATTGCTAATGCCACTCCTGCAATATTACCTGTACCGACCGTGCCCGACAAGGCTGTTGCTAATGCTTGAAAATGGGAAGTATCTCCTTTATGGTGAGCTTTATCATATTTCCCACTGACAACCCGTAATGCATGACGGAAAAAACGTATCTGCGGAAACTTCAGGTAAATGGTAAAGAAAATCCCCGTACCAACTAACAGAAGTACAAACCACTGCGAACCACCAAAATACGAATCGATAAGGGAAAGAATATCATTTAGTTTCTGCATCATAATACAGTATTATTAATAATTAAGGTTTCGCAATATATGAAATAATCAACCATCCGTCAATCTTTTAATTATAAAAATCGTCGTATTGTATTTGTGCCATAGTATTGGCACAGCAATGCCAACATACTGGCATAAAAGTGCCTTCACAGTGGCACAACAATGCCAACACGGTGGCACAAAGTTTATATTGCTATTTAATATATGGAACAACAATAGCTATTTGAAAAAGACATCCGTAATCCGATAAAAATTCAATGTTTGAATGACTAAGAATAAGTTGTAATCAGTAGCATTGAAAGCCTTTTACGCCTCCGGGAATATTTATTAACATACGTATTGTTTAAATACAAAATATATTACTTTTGTAATAACTAAATGAATTCATTTTGGATAATAGAGTTAAATTACGAGTACAGGGATTGACAAATAGCCAGATACAATCCGGCGCATACGCATTGATACTAGCCGAAGTGGTAGGTCCGCGCAGGATACCAATTATAGTAGGTACGGCCGAAGCCCAATCGATTGCCATTGCACTGGAACATATTACCCCGCCGCGACCTTTAACACACGATCTTTTCACCTCTTTCGCCCAGGCATATAATATCTTTTTGCGTGAGGTCTTTATATATAAATTTGAAGAAGGCGTATTTTATTCGGAATTATTATTCGATAACGGAGAAAAGCGAATACGCATCGACTCACGTACTTCCGATGCTATCGCCATTGCTTTACGCGTAGAATGTGATATCTACACGACGGAAGAGATTGTTCAGGAATGTGGCGTAGTGTTGGAAGACTCTTCTCTTTTTGAGGATAAGAATGATGAAGAGGATTACGATGAAACATACGATCTGGAGCCTGAGGACATAAAAGACGAGATGCAGTTAAAGAAGTGGATCACTTTACTGGATGATGATGAATTGCAATCCCGCCTGGAAGATGCTATCGCCAATGAAAATTATGAATTTGCCCAGATGTACCGTGATGAATTAAAAAAACGGGAAGAAAAAGGAGATAACTAATGTATGATTGAATCAGCAGGATTTAACTTAACCTCCCTAATAAGAGGATTAGTTGGTATGGTTTTAATTTTGGCCGTTTGTTATTTGTTCAGTTACAACCGTAAACGTATTGACTGGAAATTGGTAGCAGGAGGTCTGTTTATCCAACTGGTTTTAGCTTTATCAATATTATATATTCCGTTTATCGGCATGTTATTCGAATGGATCGGGAGAGCTTTTGTAAAGTTAATGGACTTTACGCATGAAGGGCTTGTATTCCTCTTGGGCCCGTATGCCGACCAGAGGAACGGTTTTAGCTTCCTGCTTCATTCATTACCGATCGTTATATTCTTCTCGGCGATTGTCTCCTTATTCTATTACTGGGGAATCATCCAGCGCGTAGTAGGCGCTTTCTCGTGGGTATTACGCCGGTTTATGAATATCTCCGGTTCGGAAGGGCTGGTAGCGGCAGGGAATATCTTTATGGGAATGACGGAGTCGCCTGTATTAATAAAGAACTATCTGCCTTCAATGAACCGTTCGGAGATATTTCTGGTTATGGTTTCAGGTATGGGCACCATCGCAGGTTCGGTTATGGGTGCGTATATTGGAATGTTAGGAGGCGACGATCCCACCTCACGTGTCCTTTTTGCCAAACATTT
>DAMCDT010000293.1:0-930 GCA_032058265.1 Tannerellaceae bacterium | reverse complement strand
ACATTTATTATCGGCTTCCGTTATGGCTGCACCCGGAGCAATAGTGATCGCCAAGATGCTCTGCCCGCAAACAGAAAAAGCCAACGACAAATTGGTTGAAATGGAAAAAATAGATAACCAATCCACGCCATTAGACGCTTTAGCTGCCGGAACATCTACGGGAGTTAAACTGATGGTGAATATCGCTGCAATGTTGTTGGTATTTATTGCTCTGGTTGCTTTGGTGAATTATATATCCAAAGACCTGATCGGGCATTATACCGGGCTAAATGAATGGATCGTAGAGTTTACCGATGGCAAATCAGACGGCTTGACTTTCCAGTTTATCGTGGGAATTATACTTTCACCTTTCATGTGGTTAATAGGAGTTCCTGCCCCGGATATCACCATTGTAGGTTCGTTGTTAGGGCAAAAGACCATTCTCAACGAATTTGTAGCTTATGCACAGATGCAGGAATGGAAAAACGCCGAACTCTTTATCTACGAAAAGTCAATGATCATGTCGACTTATATATTATGTGGTTTTGCAAACATATCATCCATAGGTATCTTATTAGGAGGAATGGGCGTTCTGGCTCCTGAAAAACGTAGTATGATCACCCGCTTCGGATTCCCTGCCATGATTGGGGGAGCGTTAGTATCCGTTATGTCTGCAACCATTATCGGTATGATTATGGGTTAACAGTCTTCAATCTATGCAGCTATTCTACGCACCTGATATTACGACAAAATCTATTCTTCCCGAAGAAGAAGCCAGGCACGCCCTGCGTGTACTTCGCCTGGGAGAAGGGTCGGAAATAGAAGTGACCGACGGAAAAGGTTTCTTTTATAAAGCCATTATAAAGGAAGCAAACCCCAGGCATTGCGAAGTTACTATTATCGACAAAAAAGAACAACCGGATCTTTGGAAATTTAAACTTACTATTGCTG
>DAMCDT010000292.1:0-4893 GCA_032058265.1 Tannerellaceae bacterium | reverse complement strand
AGAATTTTATGAAATTAAAATATTTATCATTTACGGTTCTGATATGTTCTGTATTATTCTCTGGTTGCCAGAATCTAGATGAAGATCCGAGATCAAAGCTAACACCAGGTACTTATTTTCAAACGCCTGAAGAATTAGAAGGTGGTATTGCTGCGATGTATCGCGTACTAGCGCCTGATGATGCGTGGGGATATACAGCCGGCTGGACATCTTATTTCGGTGCTGATGACATGTCAACTCATTATATGTCTAATAAAATTGATTTTCGCAATTTCGACCGTTTGCAAGGTGATGCAGGCAGCGGGGGGTTGAATAATCAATGGCAAGGTCCCTGGAGGAGTATTTACCAGGCGAATGCCGTTCTATCATCTATTGATAATGTAGACTTTTCGTCTGAGTCAGAAAAGAATAGTTTTGCCGGTCAGGCTCATTTTATGAGAGCTTTATCTTATTATTATCTGACACGGACTTTCGGAGATCTTCCCATTATCACTGAAAGCATTGACGTAGATGACCGTCCCGACAGACAGCCAACGAGAGACGTTTATACCCTGGTGGTGGATGATCTGCAAAAGGCAGAAAATTATCTTCCTGACTCTTGGTCAGGAGCACCGGGTAAAGCAACTAAATATGCTGCGAAAGCGTTATTGGCCGATGTTTATCTGAATATGGCAGGATGGCCTCTAAATGAAACCGGTAGTTACGCATTAGCAGCAAGTAAAGCTGAAGAGGTAATCAATTCTAATAAATATCAATTGATGTCAAATTATGGGGATGTGTTCAAAACAAATAATAACTCCGAATCCATCTTCTCATTACAATTCAATACAGCCGGTGGCTTACCACGGAGAAGTACAGGTCAGTTCTGTGTTCCTGAAGAAGAAGTTTCTTTAAATGGTGAAGCCGGTTGGTGTGATTACTGCTCAGAAGTTAATTTTTTCAGAAATGCGCCTAAATGCGAACGTACGGATGAGACTTTTCTTACCACAATAAAAAAGAAGAAAGATGATGGTACATTCGAACTTTTGGCATGGGATGATCCGGAAACAAACCTTCAGCATCCTTATTATAAGAAGTTCCGCTATGGTGTAGCCGAACCGGGAACAACTATGGGAGATGGTTTTCAGGAAACTGAAACAGAGATCATCAAAATGAATGCTAGTACAGATAAAACATTGGATCTAATTCGTTATCCGATGGTACTTTTGAATTTTGCTGAAGCTACAGCTATGGCAGGCAGTCCTAATTCCGCCGCATACGATGCAGTTAATATCGTTAGAAGGCGTGCCGGTTTACCCGACTTAACCCCGGGACTTTCACAAATTGCTTTCCGTGATTCGGTTGTATTTGAAAGGGCTTACGAATGTGCCGGTGAATTCGGAGTCCGATGGTTTGATATTGTCCGCTTGCAATTACTTCCTCAAATCATCGCAGACAGAGTCGTAGGAGAATACGGAAAAGATCAATATTGGGAGAATCCATTGAATACTAACTATATTTCGGGCGAAGCGTTACAAACCAGATATCTGGCGCCTATTCCACAAGCAGAAATGGATCGTAATCAAAATTGGACACAAAATCCGGGCTACGGTAATTAATCTTTGTAAGGGCATCCTGTATGGATGCCCTTCTGATTCTTGATATGAAAAACACACATTTATATAAAATAATAGCGATTCTGCTACCCTTCATTCTTCTGTTACTTATTGAAGGAGGTCTGAGGATATTTAATTATGGGTATCGCTATGACCTGTTTGTTGAATATCCCGAATCAAAAGGTTATCTTGTTTTTAATCCGCATGCTTCTAAGAAGTATTTCACTGATCCGAACTTTGCTCCCGGTGGTAACAGTGAGTTTTTCAAAAAGGAAAAAGACGCCAATACCATCCGTTTCTTTGTTTTGGGAGCTTCTACCTCCATCGGATATCCCTACTTCCACAACGGATCGTTTCACCGGTGGCTGTTATACCGGTTAATGCATAGTTATCCGGAGAAGAATATCGAGATCATTAACCTCTCCTTAACGGCAGTAAATTCTTATACTATTAAAGGTTTTACCAAAGAACTTATTAACTATGAGCCTGACGGCGTACTAATCTACGCAGGACAAAACGAATATTATGGCGGATTAGGTGTCGCATCTACTCAAACCATCGGGGGAAATCCGGGAATGGTGAACATGATACTTGAAATGCGTCAACTACGCCTTATCCAGTTATTGATGAATGGTTACCAAAACATCGGCCAACTTGTAAAGAAAGACCATTCCGAAGGAGAAAGAACCCGTATGGAATTAATGGTAGGAGACCAGCAGATACCTTACCAATCCGAATTGTTTGAAAAAGGAATCCATCAGTTCAGATACAATATGAACGCCACATTGAGCATTTTACACAAAGAAAACATTCCTGTCTTTTTCAGCAACCTTGTCAGCAATATCAAAGACCTCCCTCCTTTTATCAGTGACGAAAAAGACACAGATAATGCCTTACATTATTATACAACGGCGCAGTCTTTTTACCAGGAGGGTGAATATCAAAAGGCAAAAGACTATTTCATCAAAGCCAAAGAGGCTGACCTTTTACGTTTCAGGGCACCGGAAGAATTAAATAAGATCATTGAAGAATTATGCAATCAATATCCAAATGCCCACTTCGTTGATTCGAAAGGTGAACTGGAAAAACACTCGCCCCATCAGATATTGGGAGACGAGTTATTCACCGACCACGTACATCCCAACATAAAAGGATATTCATTATTATCAAATGCTTTTTATAATAAGATGAAGGAGAGTAATATACTCCCCCAAACCCGGCAGGAAGTTTCCGAAGAACAGTTATGGTCGGATATGCCGGTTTCTCCCCTCGACTCCATTGCGGGTGAGTTCAGGATCATGAAATTAAAAGGTCACTGGCCTTTCTATGATTCCTTATATATCGACAAACAGATACCGGAAAATACATTGGAAGAGAAGCTGGCCGCCCGGTTATTTAAACGGGAAGAAGACTGGTTGACAGTCCACAATACCTTATATACAGCCTATCTCCGGCTGAACCAGACAGGCAAAGCCATCAAAGTGGCGGAAGTATCTGTTCTGGAATACTCGGAAGATGCAGCCTTTTATGAGAATGCGGGTATGATTATTGGGGAATCAGGTAACAGAGAACTCGCTATCTTTTACCTTAAAAAGTCATTCGAATTAGTCCCGGCTCCTAAGAAGGCTCATTACCTTACTGTTTTCTATTTGATGATCGATGATCCGGCTTCTTCCGTACCTTACCTCAATTATGACTTAGCTAATAACAACAGGGGATTAAATGCCATAAAACCGCTCCTCGAAACGGTTATAAAAAAGAAGCAACAACTTACGAAAGAACCGGAAAATACTTCTTTAATGATAGAGATTGCAAACACCTACTTACAGATGGATAATAAGAATGGCGCTGTTATTTATGTGAGAAAGATACTCGCTATTGATCCGGCAAATAAGGAAGCACTGGCACTTAAAAACAAACTAATGTAAAACAGGTATGAATAAGATCACTTCTATATTGGCAGCGGTCAGCAAAAGACAAAACATTGAGTTTGGACTGGTAACCATATTAGTCATGGCTATCCTCTCCTACCGGCTGGGATATAAAGCACTTCTACTGGCTGTTATTATTTTAAGTCTGGTTACTATACTCGTTCCTGTGCTCTTTACCCCTTTTACCGCTGTATGGTATAAACTCTCCTATTTATTGGGGATTGTTGCTTCAAGCATACTATTGAGTGTGATCTTTTTTGTGATTGTTACACCGGTAGGATGCTTCCGCAGACTGTTCAGAAAGGATAGCTTATCTCTTTTACAATTCAAAAAGAGTAATAAATCCACCTTAAAAGACAGGGATCGTACATTTAGTAAAGACGATATGATACATACTTTTTAAAAACACTAACACGATTATACCATGGAATTTTTGAAAGAGTTATTAAGTTTTCTCAGGACCCGTAAAAAATACTGGTTGATACCTCTCATAATTATTCTGCTGATCATATCATTTATCATTGTTTTCGCCAGCGGTTCGGCCCTGGCACCATTTATTTATACAATTTTCTAAATGACAAACAAAATCGCCATACTGGGAATCTCTGCTTACTATCATGATAGCGCCGCCGCTATGGTGATCGACGGGGAGATTGTGGCCGCCGCCCAGGAAGAGCGATTTACAAGGAAAAAACACGATAGCGAATTTCCGGTGAATGCTATTCGATATGTCCTGGAAGAAGCAGGCATTCCTTTCGAAGAACTGACAGGCATTGTATTTTATGATAAACCATTCCTTAAATTTGAACGTTTACTTGAAACGTATCACGCCTTTGCTCCCTACGGATTGCGTAGCTTTATCACGTCCATGCCTGTATGGCTTAAAGAGAAGTTGTTTATGCGGAAATTACTCCGCCAGCACCTGCAATCTTTCGGAGAGATAAAAGCTCCTTTGCTTTTCTCCGAACATCATTTGTCGCATGCGGCAAGCGCATTTTATCCTTCTCCTTTTGAAAAGGCGGCAATCCTCACTATCGACGGTGTGGGAGAATGGGCTACTGCCACCATCGGGATAGGAGAGAATAAGGATATCCGCCTACTGAATGAAATGCATTTCCCCCATTCCGTAGGATTATTATATTCCGCTTTTACCTATTTCCTGGGATTTAAAGTAAACAGCGGCGAATATAAATTGATGGGACTTGCTCCTTATGGTGATCCGGACTCGCCGCAAACATCGCTTTTCAAAGAGAAGATACTTACAGAAATGGTAGATATCCGCGAAGACGGTTCCATTTTGTTAAATATGAAGTACTTCGGATTTGCTACCAAACTCCGGATGATTAATCATAAAAAGTGGGAAAATT
>DAMCDT010000291.1:0-4923 GCA_032058265.1 Tannerellaceae bacterium | reverse complement strand
TCATTAGATTAAATATTGCTTTGATTATTTAAAACGATCAAAATTTGAATTAGGGTTACACAGATTAAATAGATTTTCCGTCACAAACATAATAAAAAAAGCCCGGTGTCATGTGAACCGGGCATTATTATTTTGTTTTCTTTTTTGCTATTTCCAAAGCGTGTGTTGTTACATAATATTTTGCAAGAATGTTGGGAACTTCCCAATCAGGAAGTGCACCCTCTTCCAAATATTTTAAAAAGTTTTCTGTTACCTGGCCAAAATGAGCTTCATGCCCATTATGATACTTAGCTGGGACGATAACTTCCCATTTATCTTTTTCTACCTTATTAAGGTTAATCCCAGGATATTTTTCTACTAATGTTTTCAGGGAATTAACTAATTCTTTTTCATATAAATTCAAATCCGTAGTTAGAGCTTTGATATATAAAACTGGCTTATAATTTTGCTCTTTTCCCTGTTCAATAATCAGGTTTGCTTTGCTTCCTTTCATAATTGAATAATGAGTATCCCCTCCACCTTCAGGAAATGTATGATTCCATTTAACCGATACTTTCGCGTGAATATTACGGATTTTATATGAAATATCACCATTTGCATATACATATAAGGTATCTCCGGAAATATCTTTTTTTAAATAGTCAGGATAAAAATCCATACCTGTTACTTCTTTAAACTGAACTGACGACACAGGAGTAGGCCAGTGGTTAGCATCAAGCAGTTCAATATCGGTCTGATAGTTAATTATTTGGTTAGGAAAACATTCCCATTGAACTAAATCCACCAAATGAGTTGTTACGTCAACAACACCTTCTCCCTGCTGATTTACATCAAAGAACCAAGCCGGACGTTTTAACGGATTTCCGGAAACAGTTTTAAAAAAATGATGAACACTCTCTTTTACTATACCCGGTTCATCGACTGTTCCTTTCTGTTGCTCACCATATACAGCAGATAGTAATGAAAATTCTCTCTGTAACATAGTAGTAATTTCAAACCTTTCAGTCATTATATCATAAAACAACACATTCTTTTGCTTAGCTATATTGAAACACTCTTTTAGTTTTTCAAAGCCATCCACATCAATAGCCATTGGTTTATCTGCCAAAACATTAATTCCTGCTGAAAGTGTACTTTTTATATAGTCTGTCTTTTTTCCATTATTACCAGCCGTAACCATTACATTTCCTTTTTTCTCTCTAAGCATTTTTTCCAGGAAATCAGATCCTATATACACAATTTCATTCCAGTCAGTAGGAGATTCTGCTCTGTTATTATATGCTTTTATTTTATTAAGGTGTTCTTTCAAATCATCTCCACCTGCAGAATATACATATACATCATTACTTACATTAGGATAAGAGAACTTTTGTACCAAAGCCGCATGAAAATGGCCGGGATCAAGCGTAATTAGTTTCACTTCATTATTGTCCGCTGAGTTTTTTTCTTTCATTGTACAAGAAATATTTAGCAAAACCAAACTCATAAGGAATAGAAAATAATATTTCATCTTTTTTAATTTATAATTAGATCGATTTATCTTTCATCATACGTTCGATAGCTTGTTGCATTCCATCTATTTCAGCCAATCCTTTTAATCTTCCGTATAACGGATAACCTGGATTTGCCGTACGGGAATAATCATCAAGCATACGAATTCCATGATCAGGGCGAAACGGCATCCTGTAATCTTTCCGTCCCGTTTGTCGCCTTCTTTGTTGTTCTTCCAATAAGACTTTTATCACAATAAACATATCTACATTTCCCGTTAAATGATCGGATTCGTAAAAACTACAGTTTGGTAAAGATACAGTATTTCGCAAATGAACAAAATGAATACGGGAAGATAAAGTTTTAACCATTTTCACTAAATCATTATCCTTTCGTGCTGACAAAGAACCTGTACAAAAGGTAATCCCATTAGATAAAGAATCGTATTGATCTGCAATCCACAATAAGTCTTCCAGCGTACTCGCAATACGTGGCAATCCAAGTAACGGGAAGGGAGGGTCATCAGCATGAATACAAAGATTGGCACCAGCATCTTCTGCGACAGGAATCACATCTTTTAAAAAAACAGAAAGATTTGCTCTTAATTCTTCTTTTCCTAGATGTCTGTATGTTTCAAGGTAGTCCAAAAACTGTTGTTTGTAATCTGTTGAATTTTGGTCAACCGCACCATTGATGAAAGCTTGGGTAACAATAATGATATTTTGGGCTAATTCCTCTTTCTGTTGTTCATTTAACTGGGATATTATATGAAAGGCTTTTTGTTGTATAGATTCATTGTAGCTTTCCAAAGCGCCTTTGCGTTTAAGTATATAAATATCAAAAGCTGCAAATGTGGGATAATCAAAAAGCATAGATTCTCCCCCTCTGATATTTTTAAAGTGTAAATCCGTTCGCGCCCAATCGAGGACAGGCATAAAATTATAGCAGATTGTATCAATACCACATTTACCCAGATTTTGGATGGATTGATTGTAATTCCCAATCAAACAGGAGTAATCTGACGAATGCGTTTTTATACCTTCGGAAACAGGCAGACTCTCTACTACACTCCATCGCATGCCATAACTTTCAATTTCCGATTTCACTTTCATGATCTCATCAATCGGCCATATTTCTCCCGGAGGGATATGGTGCAAAGCTGTCACCACACCTTCAACTCCCATCTGTTGTAGATATGATAAGGGGACAGTATCATTTTTTCCAAACCACCTCCATGTTTTTTCCAAAGCCATACTTATACTCCGCTAAATGAACTAAAGCCACCATCTACCGGTATTATTGTACCGGTTATAAAACTCGCATGTTCCGAACAAAGGAAATGTACTAGTCCGTTCAACTCTGTAATATTACCAAAACGTTTCATGGGCGTGCGAGCCAATATTTTCCGACTTCTTTCTGTATAGGAACCATTCGGATTTATTAATACGGCGCGGTTCTGATTTCCGATGAAGAATCCAGGAGCTAAAGCATTCACACGTATTTTTTCATTGAATTTCGAAGCCATTTCCATTGCCAGCCATTGAGTAAAAATACTAACCCCGCTTTTAGCGACCGAGTAACCAGGTACGCGTGTGATAGCTGAGTATACAGCCATAGAAGATACATTGATTATACTCCCTTCTCCTTTTTCTGCCATAGATTTTCCAAATACCAGACAAGGATAAACAGTTCCATTCATATTCAAATCTGTAACTTTGTTGAAATCTTCCACCTTCATATCAAACACTGTTTGATCTTCACTCAATGTGGCTCCGGGGATGTTTCCTCCTGCTGCGTTCACCAGAATATCAATACTTCCCCAAAAAGAAATTATTTGGTCACGGGCTTTTTCCAGGCTTTTAATATTCAACACATCACATTGTATTCCTATTACATCACCCAATAGAGTGAGCTTTTCAATTCTTTTGTCTAAAGCTTCAGGCAAAATATCCAATATTGCCACTTTTACACCATTTTCCACTAAACTTTTTGAAATACTTCCACCTAACACTCCCCCGCCGCCGGTAACGACTGCGACTTTACCCTTTAAATCAATGTTCATAATAATCTTCTTCTGTCCTTTTTATACTATTATTCCTTTTTATATTTTTCGTAAGCATCGGCGATCCCTGCCTGTTTGGTATCTCCGGCATGTACTAATACACGGTAGCGAAGCTTTACCACTTCTCCTTTACTAAGTATCGTTGCTTTATCATCCTGAGGCCAATACATGGGGGTAGGAGAAATGAAACCATAATCGCGTGTAAACCATGGAGAGGGAAACCATTTATTAGAAGGATGTTGCATAAGAACAATTCCTTCTGTTCCGGTTTTTCTCGTACCATAACAATCAATCCAGGGAGAACTAACTCCGAAGGTTGCTTTTTCACCTTCTTTTCCCTCCGAATTAACCATTTTGCCTCCTTGTTTTACAGTGAGGTCGGGGTCAATACGGGCGCTGAACAACGAATGGTTTGTTTTTAAGATAGTTACATCCATCAGCATTTCCAACTCTATGTCAAAATCAATCTGATAAACTTCTTTTGACGGTGAAGAAATGATTATTTTCCTACGATCTAAAATAGGAGAGTCTGCATCCGGACGTTTCCAGATACATTCATCTTCAATTACGACCTGTTTCCCTTTTTCTTCAACAATACGTGCACCTATAGAAATAATTCGTCCGCGCTCTAATCCTTCCTGCCAGTAGTTCCCTCCATTTACTTTGTCACATGCAAAAAATAATGAACTATGATGAGGATATTCTCCATTACGCATAGAGGTAACACTTCCGCCTGAAAGAGGACCGTTGATAGGAAATAGAAAAGGATATTTCTCATTCCCTGCAAAATGATAACTTGTAAAGAACTGGTTTCCTATGGAAACGTTGATTCTGTCTCCCACCTGTACCGCAGAAACTGTTGCTTGTTGAGCATATAAGTTATTCAAAGATAAGAGTAAGACTAAGATATATATATATATTCTTTTCATGATGATTAATCTTTTTATCTGTAATATTACCATTTGAGATATGTTTTAAAAAATATTATCTGAATGGGTTAACGATAACAATAGGAGGATGTGCAAAATCGTTCCAAAGCTGATTTGCCCTTTCCGATGTCATTTCTCCTTCATACGCCAATATTCTATACCGTAATAAATAATCTTTTCCAGGCTTTAGTTCCCAGTCCCTATTTTTTGTAGGAGCAAAATTAATAAAGACATCCCCTCTTCCTCCATTGGCATTTTCATCCCATATACGTAAAGGTTCCGGCGAATTGTAATTATCGGGATGTCCTAAAAAAAGTAATCCTGAACGCCCCGTTTGAGTATTTCCGGTAACATAGATCCAACGAGCTGTAGAACCATCTATTTGTTGACGGTCTTTCCCTTCAGATGTAAACATTATACTGTTATTTTTTGTCCATTCTT
>DAMCDT010000290.1:0-4944 GCA_032058265.1 Tannerellaceae bacterium | reverse complement strand
ATCCTTTATAAATTGAGTCGGACAAAAATAGTTATTTTATTTATACCTTTGCCCTGCGGAATGAGTAAAATAGATTAAAACAGAATGAATAAACAACACTACGCATATAAACCCACAGGAGGCGTTTGCTCGAAAGAGATCATTATCGAAACTGAAAATAATACAATTGGTAAAATCGAAATTGTCGGAGGATGTCATGGTAATTCACAAGGTGTGTCTAAACTTTTAGTAGGAATGAACATCGATGAAGCCATCAGCCGCCTTGAAGGAATAAAATGCGGACGTAAAAACACATCTTGCCCTGATCAGATAGCGCAAGCACTTAAAATGTTTCAAAAAGATCAATGAGGATTGAACTGTTCCTGGTACAATGAATAATACTTTCCTCTCATTTGCAATAATGCTTCATGGCTTCCCTGTTCGATAACTTTTCCTTGATCCAACACAAGGATTGAGTCCGCGTTGCGGATGGTAGATAGACGATGGGCGATGATAAGACTGGTACGTCCTTCCATTAATTGATCCAATCCTTTCTGTATAAGTATTTCACTGCGTGTATCAATGTTACTGGTAGCTTCGTCAAGGAGCAATATTGGAGGATCGGCAATAGCCGCACGGGCAATATTAAGTAATTGCCGTTGTCCCTGGCTTAGGTTAGCTCCGTCATTTTCTAACAATGTATTATAGCCATGCGGCAAACGTTTGATAAAAGAATGGGCAGCCGTTAACCTGGCAGCTCTTACGACGTCTTCATCTGTCGCATCCAATCTTCCGAAACGTATATTTTCACGTACCGTTCCGGTGAATAAGTGTGTATCCTGTAATACAATCGCCATCGATCCGCGAAGACTATCCCTTGTGACATTCCTAATAGGAATTCCATCGATTGTTATTTCTCCTTCCCAGATATCAAAGAAGCGGGGAAGCAAATTCAATATGGTTGTTTTACCGGCACCTGTCGCTCCTACAAGGGCTATTTTACATCCGGGAAGGGCATGTAGCGAAACATCTTTCAAAATAGTTTTGTCGGGCCGATAGCCGAAATAAACATTCTTCAAAATAACATCCCCTTTGATATCTTTTAATACAAGGGCATTTGGAATATCTGCTTCTTCAGGCGCTTCATCAATTATCTGGAATATTCTTTCCGCTCCGGCAAAAGCTGCCTGGATATTATTATAAAGGCTGGCCAATTCATTAATCGGCCGTCCGAATTGTCGCGAATATTGTAAGAATGCTGCCAATCCCCCCACATCAAAGCCACGGAAAATAGCCAATAAAGCACCAACAATCGTAATAATGACGTAGTTCAAAGTATTCAGATTTTGCATCACAGGCATCATCAGACCGGAATAAAATTGTGCTTTTAATGACTTATCTTTCAGATCCTGGTTTTGTACTTCGAAATCTGCTTCTACCTCTTTTTCATGACCAAAGACTTTAATTACTTTTTGCCCGCTGATCATTTCTTCAATATAACCATTGATCGTTCCTAATGAAGTTTGTTGGGCTTTGAAATACTTACGGCTCTTGCCGACAATGATACGGGCAAAAAGGAACATAACCGGTACAGTAACTAAAACGACCAATGTCAGTATCGGACTGATATATATCATCAAACTAAAGATTCCGATTAAAGTAAGCGCACTGGAAAGGATATCCGACAGGCTGTCGGTCAATGCATCGCTTACCCGGTCTATATCATTAGTATAACGGCTCATTAAATCGCCATGCTGGTGAGTATCGAAATAATTAATAGGCAATCGTTCCATCTTTCCGAAGAGATCGATACGCATACGGGTCACTGTTCGTTGTCCAATCTTATTTAGTAGCCGGTATTGTATAAACACGGCTGCTACACCCGTTATATAAATTACTCCTAATAAGAGCAACGAACGGATCAGTCCGTTGATATCGCCAGGAATAATATAGTCATTAATGATCGGACGGATCATATACGATCCTAACAGGCTTGATATTATACTTACGATAATTAAAAAGCCTATAACAAACAACATGGCACGGTCATTCGACAAATACGAAAGAAGCCGGAAGAGAGTTTTTTTCCCTTCCTTCGGCTTTCCGCTATGTTTCATTTCGTCACCGTGTGCCATTATTGAAGTGTAATTTGTTGTGAATTATATATTTCTTTATAAACCTCCGAAGTATTGATCAGCTCATCAGGAGTACCGATAGCGTCGATTTTACCATCTTCCAATACGATTACCCGGTCTGCCGACTGCATGGTATTCACTCGTTGAGTAATAATAAAAACAGTCGTATCTTCCAGTAGTTCGTTCAGGTTCTTCCGTATGCGGAGTTCCGTCTCGGTATCAACAGCACTGGTGCTATCATCCAAAATCAATATCTTAGGTTTGAGAAGCAAGGCACGGGCGATACAAAGCCGTTGCTTTTGTCCGCCGGAAACATTTACGCCTCCCCTTCCTAGCATAGTATTATAGCCATCGGAGAATGACATGATAAAGTCGTGGGCTTCGGCTGCTTTAGCCGCTTCTTCTACCTCTTCCTGCGTAGCATCTTGTTTACCCCATTTCAAATTATCAGCGATTGTTCCTGTAAAAAGTTCGTTCTTCTGGAGTACCATACCGATCTTATTGTGCAGTTCTCCCAGAAAATAATCTTTAACGTTAACAGCATCAATCAAAATTTCTCCTTCTGTTACATCATAAAGGCGGGGTATAAGTTGCACCATTGATGTCTTTGCCGATCCGGTTGCGCCTACAACAGCAACCGTTTCTCCCTGGTCAACTTTGAAATTTATATTCTTCAAAACATCTTCTTCACCTCCTGCATACTTGAAACAAACGTTTCTAAAAGCAACATTTCCCTTGGTGATTTTATATTTATCAAGAAGTCCGGCAGGCGTGTTTTGTAAAGAAGGTTCTGTATTCAATACTTCCACTATACGCTCGGATGAAGCAGATGCCCTGGCAAAACTCATAATAATCATCGAAAGCATCATCAACGACATTAAAACCTGTGTAAGATAATTGACAAAAGAGATTAATTCTCCCACTTTCAGATCGCCTACCATTACTTTCAGCCCACCGAACCAAAGGATAGCCATGATAGACAAATTCATCACTAATTGCATCACCGGAAACATGGTAACAACTATATTGGATGCTTTTATCACTAAATCCCTTAAATCTTCACTGCTTTTTATAAATTTATTTGTTTCAAAATCTTCTCGTACAAATGATTTTACCACACGGATATTAATGAGGTTTTCACGTACTACCCCATTTAGACGGTCTAATAGCTGCTGCACTTTTAAAAAGAGGGGAAATCCTTTGCGAAGTATTATAAATACGCTTATCCCTAATATGGGAATAGATACTAAAAGGATCATTGCCAGGTCGAAATTGATCCTGACCACAAAAAAAACAGCCATAACCAACATCATCGGCGCACGTAATACCAACCGCATAGACATCAGTACGATTTGCTGTATCCTTGATATATCGTTTGTTAAACGGGTAATAAGGGATGCCGAATTGAAACGGTCGATGTCGTTAAAAGAAAGCTGTTGTATTTTTTCGAATAAAGACGATCTCAGGTCTGTACCGAAGCCAATGGATGTTTTAGAGGAAATATAAATATTAACGACACTGATACCCAAACCAAGCAATGAGATCAGTATCATATACAACCCGATCTCTGAAACAACTGATAAGTCACGCGGCATAACACCATCGTCGATAATCCTGGCCATAAACATAGGCTGTATCGTTTCGCACAATACAGTTATGAGGACAAGAAAAGGGCTAATGGCTAAACTTATCTTATATTTTTTGAGTATTTCCCAATATTTCTTCATTCAAACAGTTGCAAAGATAAATTTTTATGTACATAACATTCAGAAACGACCTGCATTATTTAAAAATCGATCTACGTCATTATTTGTTTATAAATGTTCATTTTTTTAATAAAAAGACTTACCAGCAATAAAGCTGATAAGTCTTTTTAGGATTTTGTAAATATCTTATCAAAAATTATAAGCCAGACCTACTCCAAGGATTTCTTTGAATTGAACTTTAGGACCACGCTGAACGCCGTTTTCATCAATTGTTTTGATATCATCATCATACTTCAATGTAGTATTAAGCGTTGCCGAAAGGAATTTATTTATTTTCATACTGATCAGCATATCCCAGTTCACATCAATATTACCAAATGAACTGTTGTAAGCCGTAAACAAATCGAGGGTAGATACTAAATGAACATTTTCCATAATGTCCCATTCTCCACGAGTCTTGAAATACGCCCCGAATTCTGCTTTGAACTTGTCACCCGGATCAACACCGAAAGCTCCTTCGTTGGATAAATAATCATCCCTGACAAATGTCAGCTTTCCTGCAACAGGTGAGAAATAAATAGAAATGTTAGGCTTCGGACGGTATTCCATACCTAATGAAATATTTGAATAAGCCGGAGCCATAAATGTAGAGATATAGTTTTGGTCATCCGGATAGTTATATCCCCTTGCAAACTGGGTTTTAAAATCGCCCATTGCGGTATAAAACCATTTATTATTTGTTGTATATCCGATCTGGGTAGCAAAGTCTATTTTATCTGTTGATTTACGTGAACCTTGCGTTTTAGTTCTCGATAATCCGTAATCTAAAGCCAGCGTATTTTGCCATAACCAGTTACCACTTTTGCGTGTAAGCGAACCATTTAAATAAGCATTCCCTGCAAAAGAGTTTTCACCCCCCGCCGACCAATTGCTTAAGGCTGTCTGCGACATGTTTAAACCTGTAACACCAGTAAGTACCCAGGCGCCGTCCACATATTCTTCACTATCATCTTGTGCAAATAGAGTATTTGTTGTTAACACAATACTTACAAATAGTAAGATTCGTTTCATAATCATTGTTATTTTAATAATTGGATTAATTTCTTTTTATAAAAAACAGTAAA
>DAMCDT010000289.1:0-4969 GCA_032058265.1 Tannerellaceae bacterium | reverse complement strand
GGTTTGTCTGTCAATCCGCCGATCACGCTGGCCAGAGCGCCTTCCATACCTGCTATAACAATAATAACATTGGCATCGGCAATAACATCCAGCCTTGAAAGCAATCTGTGTATTCCCGCCACGCCAACATCGCATAACCGTACGACTTCATTACCAAGGAACTCGGCAGTAACTACGGCTTCGTCAGCTACGGGAATATCAGAAGTTCCTGCGGTGATTATTAATATCTTTCCTCCACCACTTCTTTCAACAGGTACTCTCTTTATAGTGACAGTACGGCCGGATGGATTCCATTCGGCATCAGGATAAAGCTTTAGGATAGTTTGGGCAACTTCTTCAGATGCTCTTGTTGCAAGGACGTTTGATTCTCCCACTTCAAGCATATTCTTTACGATGCCTTCCACTTGACAAACTGTTTTCCCTGCGCAGTAGATAACTTCAGGACAACCATTCCTTAATTGTCGGTGATGATCGATCATGGCGTAACCCAGGTCGTCGAAAGGTAAGCTTTTTAATTTCCCGGCAGCATCATCGATTGAGACGTTTCCTGCTTTCACTTCTTCGAGTAATTTCTTTATATCCATAGCTTTTAATTCATACTCCCGCTCCGGAAGCCTTCCAGATCGAGCGTTATATATTTAAAACCAAGCGCTTTTATTTCATCTGCAATCTCCGGATTGCTGGTGATAATGTCAAAGTAGTTACGAGGGGCTTCAATCCGGGCGATATTATCATGCCAACGCACGCGGCAACCTTCAATCCCTCGTTTGCGTAGTACTTCTTCGGCAGCTTCGATAATCGCCAGTTTTTTCGGCGTGATCATAGTTCCGAAAGGAAGCCTTGTTGCCAGACAAGCGTTTGAAGGTTTATCCCATGTTACGACATCCAGTTCTTTACTATATCTGCGGATCTCTTCTTTCGTCAATCCGCAATCGCTTAAAGGGCTTATCACTCCTAACTCTTTTGCCGCACGTGAACCGGGACGGTCGTCAGCCAAAGCATCGTCGGCGTTTTGTCCATCGGCGACAATGTCTATCTGATGTTCTTTTGCAACTCGTATAATCTGCTCATAATTGTTCTTTTTGCAATAATAACAGCGCAGTTTATTATTTTCGCAGAAGGCCGATACTTCAAAAGGATTTCCGGATATAACTTTATAATCAACACCTAATTTTTTAAGCATATCTATGGCTTCCGTTTCATCCCTCCGGGCGAGCACAGAAGAATCGATCAATACCGCAAATACATTCTTCCTTAAGACATCGTGTGCCACATGAAGCAGGAAGGAAGAATCCACACCACCTGAAAAAGCGATGCACAACTTTCTGTATGACGCGATCTTATTTCTTAAAAGTTCTAATTTATCCATGATCATGATGTATGCCGTTTCCGTCTAAGACCATATATTCGATCTTAGCACACGTATAACAATAATGTTGATTTTCATGTCGGATCGTCCGGTTCTTCATTACGCTTTCATGGCATGAAGAACAAACAACACTTTCATGAATAGCAGCATAAGCCGGAATATCAACCGTTATTTCTTCCTGTACTGTAAATAACGATTCAAAAGGAATCTTTAGTGTGCCGAAAGCTCTTTCGAGCCCCAGTTTCCTGAACGTAGCCACTAACTCTGGCGAATGGTTTTGTTCGACAATAACTTTCCGGTAATATTCATTAAAGTCCGGGAAAGCCTGGCGAATGACGTCTTGAGATTCATGTCGTGAACATACCCGTATGCCTTTACCATCCCTGCGGGTTAATGTAAAGGCGGTTTTACCCAGGTCTTTGTAGATAAGGGAATTGTTGCCTAACGAACAACCTGTTACCAACTGAACGCCATCCGCGAAACAATTATTGGTTTCCGTAATCGCAAGCAAGTCTTCCATTCCGTCGGAATTAACTTTCATTTGTCGCATGGCGTACGTCGCTGCCATAATCCCCATTGCTAATCCGGGACAATAATGGCCGTGTATCTGCGCTGCCTTTATCAATAACAGATCCGTTTGTCCGTTGATTATATGATTCATTACCTCTATCCGGGGTTCTGACTTAAGCACGGATTGATGGACAGGATCATTATCCGTTTGTTTCGCGAACAATGAGGTATCACAACATTTAATATCCAGTATCGGACTATCGTTTAAAGCATCTAACCCTTCTACAAGCAATTCATTTTCCTTTATTTCCAATAAACGAACGGTTGTAATGCCGATCAGGTTAGGTCGTCGGGGACTCCTCGATGCAAATACACCACGCTCAGCTCCTGAGTGGGTCATGCCGGAAAGTTTGATATTCTCTCCAGCAAGTTGATCGAAATAGAATACTACATCCAGGTATTCGCATTCGCCGATATTGAGAAATCCTTCTTTATATGCAGGCTCAACAACCAGTTTACTAGGGTTGTTTTTTATCTCCTGCATAGGTGTTTCTATCGTGCAATTATTTACTATTTTTCCAATAGCGCGGAATAATATATTGTTTTGATCCATGTTTCTTTCTTATTCTTTTAATAATCCACCGGGAACGATATACAAATGATTGTTCCGGTGTATGATCTCTACTTCAACATCATATAGTCTTTCTATATTCTGTTCTGTGACAACTTCTCTATTCCCGTAAGCAAAGATGCTTCCTTCTTTAAGCATCATGATATGGCTGGCGTATCGAACCGCCAAGTTAATATCGTGGATGGCAATCAGCACGCAAATCCCTTTACCGGATAATGTTTGTAATAATTCAAGAACTTCCAGTTGATGTTTGATATCAAGATTGGCAGTCGGTTCATCCAACAGCAAGATCTTTGGCTCTTGTGCAAGCGCCCGGGCGATCATAACCGTTTGTTGTTGTCCGCCGCTTAACTCATTTGTCCTTTTCATGGATAAATGCCCAAGGTTCAAACGGCGGAGGATATCAGCCGAGATCTCCAAATCCGTAGATGCAGGCTTCCAACTGATATAAGGTTTGCGTCCCATAAGAACCGTATCGAATACGGTGGTAGACTGATACCTTCTGATGCTCTGTGGAACGTAAGCCACTTTACGGGCTAACGCATTCGGTGAATAATCATTTACAGGTCTACCGTCGATAAGGATGGCGCCTTCTTGAGGTTTGAGAATCCCGTTTATACATCGTATCAAAGTACTTTTTCCTGAACCGTTAGGGCCGACAAGCGCAACGAAGTCACCCGCATAGATATGGCTACTCACTTCCTTTAAGACGGGATTGACGCTGTAACGGAATGATATGTTCCTTATCTCTATCATCGTCAATAATTCTTACTCATACTTTTTATCAGCAGGAACAAAAACAACGGGGCGCCGATAAAAGACGTAAGTATTCCTACCGGAAGAATAACCGGCAAAATTACCGTTCGGGCCAATGTATCCGACAAAAGGAGGAAAGCCCCTCCGAAGATTGCCGACGCAGGGATCAGGAATTGTTCATCATTCCCTATGATCCGCCGTACGATATGGGGAACAACCAACCCGACAAACGCAATCACTCCATAGAAAGAAACAACCACTGCTGTCGCTAAAGTCGCGGCAACCATGCCGGATATGCGGACACGTTTCACGTTCACTCCCAGGCTTTGCGCATGTTCATCTCCCGATTGCAGCGATTTATACGTCCATATCCTTGAAAAAAAGAAGATAAGGATAGGCACCAGCACAACAGCCAGTATCCACAGATTATCCCATGAAGCCCTCCCCAGGTCGCCGAATGTCCAGAACACAATGGAAGCAAGCTGGATATTATCGGCAAAGTATTGCATGGCAGAAATACCGGCCTGGAAAAGCGAAGAAATAATAATACCCGAAAGGATAATCATTTCAGGTGTTGCTCCTTTGTATTTCGATAGTAACAGGATGATAAAGATGCCCGCTAAACTCCATACAAAGGCTGATATCGTTACCAGATAAGGATTCTCGATCATAGCCATATCATTCGATCCACTGTACGCACTGCCTGCTCCTAACACAACAATAGCGAAAGCCGCCCCGAAAGCTGCGGCGCCGGAGATCCCCAATGTATAAGGAGACGCCAACGGATTGTGCAGCAAACTTTGAGTAACGGCGCCCGAAACAGCCAGCGCCGTACCTGCGAGTATCGCCCCGATTACGCGGGGAAGACGGATATTCAAAATGATATTAGAGGCAAAAGATGATTCTTTTCCCGTAAAGAGATCGATAATATGCTGGAAATGGATATCCGCCGAGCCGGATACCAATGATAAAAGTGCGATAACAACCAGCAAAACAAATACACCGAGGATAAAGAATATCCGCTTACGAACGTATTGCTTATATTGGTTTACAATCGCACTGCTCATTTTAATTCCTCTTTCATTAGTTGCCTGAAAGTGTTCTTTGTCTTTAGTTGGTTGAAAACAGGTTTTCCTAAGAATATTTCTGTTATTTCATTCCCTTTGGTTTCTATGTCGATATCTTCAAAAGCTTCCGGGTATAACTTTTTTCCTGTATACCAACTGTTCAGTAAGACCAGTTCATAATTAATTGCATAATTGTTATAAGGCAGCAAGGTATATATTTTATTAGTTGCCACAGCTTTCAGATGGCTGTATAATGCACCGTCAGGCCTTAAGTCTTTACGGGCAAGCTCCAAACCTGATTCATCGATAAAGATAACATCCGGATTCCAAAGCAGTAGTTGCTCTTTGTCGATAAAAGTACCTTTTACATGCGAGATCATCCTTTTTTCCAGCGATGAGGACACATTGTTGGTATGAGTAAAGATGAATGGAGGAAAATAAGGTTGGGTAGAAGATATATCTTGCGTCCCGCTGTAAGAGACACCGCCTATATAGGCTGCCGGTTTCTTATCCGCCGGAATAGTTACCGTTCGCTTATCAAGTTCCTCAATGGTTGATTTAATATAGTCAATGATGGTATCCGCTTTTTCTTTTTTACTGAGCACTTTACCAACCAACCGGAAAGACTCATAAAGC
>DAMCDT010000288.1:0-5019 GCA_032058265.1 Tannerellaceae bacterium | reverse complement strand
ATGAGATACCAGCTTACTTTTATTTATCAACTACGCATTTGTCGGATGAACCAGATTTTACAGATTACAAACGCTACGTAATCCATGTTAATCTTTTAATATGTGGTTTATTACCTATGTGTTTACTTATTTATTTATTGTATAAGTATAGCCGTCGAGGGCATTTGTTATCTTCAATACAATTGTATAAGTACCGGATTCATTCACTCTGATATTATCACCGCCGAAAGTCAACTTTCCGGCAGAACCTCCCAGGTTAATATCCCAGGCATCGTTGGCACGGAATTTGAAGTCCTTGCCCCCTTCTAATGCTGTAGTTACCGTCCAGGTATTAGCATTCCTGTTATACGTCATAGGTGTACTGCTATCCCATGCTCCTGCTGTAGCGTCGCCAATGATACCCCATTCAGTCAGTGTTTGCTGATAGGTCAATGTGTTCAGGTCAGCCTTCAAATAATAGAATCCTGCAGGTGCATTGAGGTTTCCGGCACCACCGTCAGTACTAAGTTTGCCGTCGCCACCGTTTCCGTAATTCGTATTATCCCAGTTTGGAGCAGAAGTGAATTTATATTCACCGTCTAAATATACAAACCCGTCGTAAACCAAATCCATGTTTTCGGTGTATAATGTAGGAGCCGAAGCAGGATCCCATCCCTGATGATTTCCGGGAATGTATAGTAACGGATTTACTTCCATTGGCTGGATGGTATACGAATATTCTTCCATATTCAGTGTAATCCTTACATAACCGGCATTCTCTATTTTAATAGCTTGTGCATTTTCAGTTACGATAGTGCCTTCGAGTGAAGGATCGCCGTCAATTGCGGTTCCGTATACGATCGACCAGAAATCGCCGCCTGAATCGTGAAGATCTTTAGCGCTTTGCGGAGCTATCTTGAAGTATGTATTGGCGCTCACTTCTAAAATAACGGAGAAGATAGGATCGTCATATACATTACCGCCGCTGTGATTAAATGCAATTAATGCGTCGACATTCCAATTGTTCATGTCTCCAATCAGATAATACATCGATTCGATTACCTGAGCAACCGGAGTAATTGTTACCGGACCTAATACAACCGGGGTAGGGTTCATAATAGCAGAAGTACCTTCTACTATATAAAAATGAACGCGAAGATAAGCAGAACGAGGATTGGGAGCTTTACCATACATGGTTTTGATAGCCTCGTCCAGGTCCTGAGCGGATATTTGAGTCTTTTCATCCACTCTTTCGACAGGTAATACCGTGGATTCCGCGAAATCCTCAGTCTTTGATATCTCTACTTTGAAGGAAATATATGCTCCTTCTTCCATTTGCAGAGTGGCGGTTGCTTTAACGATCTCGTAAGCAACTTCATTGGTGATATCATCTTGTGTCAGTATGATGGGAGATGTGAAAGCGTCGCCCAAAGCAATCGTATAACCATCTACGCTTTTGGCATCTTCCTGATCATATCCTTGTGGTGGCGCCATATCTTTATTAAAATCCTCATCACATGATGTAAGGCCTACAACAAGGAGAGCTAATATATATATGAATGTCTTTTTCATCTTTAATTGATTTTAATGGTTATACATTATTTCACAGATCCTTTTCCTGTCAGGAAGTTCAGATATGCCCGTTGTCCCTGGCTTACGTTTACGCGTTCCTGGTCATCGCCTTTTCCACGATATACAATATCACCACCCAGGATGATAAACTCGGTCTTCCACCATTCGATACCGTCCAGAACAATACACATACGTAACTCTGCATCAGCAATAAATGCCGGCGATACAAATTCACCTTCTTTGTCAGAAGGAACGGTAAATAAATTAGCGGCTTCGAATGTATCCCAACCTCCGGAGGCGTCACCGGTAAGATAAACATTAGGTGGTAGGAATTCTACCGTATAATTATAACTGCGTCCTTCTATTGTGGTGGTTACAACTACAATGTACCAGCCTGCGTTATTTATTTTGATATTTCCACCAGATTCTTCCAATCCGGCATAGCTTACACTTGAATCAGGGAAACGTCCTTCTTCATAGCCAAACTCGGTACCATCCCATGCTTTATTGAAGTTGAATTTAATTTCATCTCCTGCAGCGAAATACTGTATACTCCAGAACTTGCCATCTGCTGAATGAACAGGAACCATTGAGTAACTTTCGGCCCAATCCCATGCGGGATCTGTTATTGAACCTATTATATACATATTCTCAGGCATAGTCATTTCGTCCAAAGCAAAATAACTTAATACTTTAGGTAGTTCGACAACATTTGAATACACTTCGCCGGCATTATTGATAAGAGAAGCTTTCAAACGAATATAAACAGGGAAAGGATCTGTTGGAAAATCACTTTCTTCTTCAACACCTAGTAAACCCACTAAAGCGACAGCCATTTCGGACGCATTTACTTCCATTTTAGCTGTCGTATAAGCTGTTTGTAAGGTTACATAAGTTGCAGGTGTATCATCTGACGCATCCGTAAACTGTCCGCTTGTAGATACCTGTACATTATATGTAGTCGCAGCGGTAAAACCGTAATCCGGTTGTGTCGTTGTAATTTCAATTGATTCCGTATTCTGCAGATCATAAATACCCGTTGTAGCATAAGGCGGGGTATTCAGTATGAACGATGTTGGGATTTGAAGCTCAGGATTACTATCTCTGTCTGAATCGCACGATACAGTAAAGAGTATTCCTAAAGCCATCCATATAAATATATTTAGTTTCTTCATTTTTTTATCTTTTAAATGATTACACATATTCACTGTTTAATAACCGGGATTTTGTACCAGATTCGTATTCGCTGATAACTGGCTTGAAGGAATAGGAAGCAGACTTAAGTGACTGCTAACTGAAGTACCGGCAGGCACTCCACCCTTCCAGTCCCATATATAATTAGATGTGTATTTATTGAATCTGATCAAGTCAACCCTTCGTTGCGCTTCGAAAAAGAATTCACGCGCTTTCTCGTCCAGAATAAAATCTAAGGTCAGGTCAGATTCACTGATAGTTCCTGCATTGGCGCGGTTACGTAATGCATTAATAGCACTTAATGCTTCAGATGTACTACCTCCGGCTCTTAGGGTAGCTTCAGCAAATGTTAGATGAGCTTCAGCAAGACGGAATAACGGGAAGTCTGTATCTGGGAATTGCCTGTTAGGATCGCTTCCTATTGCACCGGCTTTTGTTAAGTTACTGAATTTAATAACTGAGTAACCTTCCGTAAATTCACTTGGTTTTTCGATTTCAAGAGTACGACCATCTGTCCAGAACATAGCGCGTTCATCCCTTACATTACTTAAGTCTCCGTCATAAGCAAACTTTTGTACAAGAGCAACTCTTGCACGGTTACCACCCCATGCTTCTTTTGTACCGAAATTTTCTTCCGTATTCATATCACCGGAAAGAGAACTTGAAACAAAAAAGGCACCACTATATGCACGGGCATTAACACCATCATAGCAAACCGGCATGATCATCTCAGGTGAAGTATGGTTATCAGCTTTAAACATATCTTCATAGTTGGGCTCTAATGAATATCCGGCATCCATAACTCTCTTCGCATAAGTTGCAGCATCTGCCCAACGAGCTGTTCCAGTATAAACTTCAGCATTCAGATATAAGCGTGACAGCAGCATCCAAGCAGCAGCTTGATCCGCACGCCCATATAAATTGGTACGTGGACTTGCCATCAACGGTTCAATTTCTTTTAATTCCTGTTCGATGTAATTAAATAGGTCAGAGCGTGTAATTCTTTCGGGAATATAAGCTCCGATACCCGTTTCCTCATCCACAAAAGGAACATTTCCATACAAATCGACTAAATAATAATAGTCTAATGCACGTATAAAACGAACTTCAGCACGTTGAAGGGCTGTTTTTTCATCTTCCATACCGGCAGTCTGGATAAGGAAATTGTTACATTGAGCAATCTGTGTGTATAAACGATTGAACATGTTCAATACAACACCGTTTGAAGGTGTGAACCTTGTGTAATTAAGAGGGAAGACATCTACGTCACCAGTCCATGCACAGATAGCTTCATCTGTGGTAAGCTCATTAATATTAAACATCATACGCATTAAACCGGATGCTCCTTCATCAGTATCTGCAATATCCGGTTGACCGGCAGGACCTTGGTTTCCGGTAAGAGCCAGACCTGAATATATCTTAGCAAAGTTGGCATCCTGATCAAAATTGACATCTATATTAGGATCGATAGGAGTTACATCAAGGTCTCCGACACATGATGTTGTATTCATTGTAAATACCAGTACTAATACTGGGATTATATATTTAATAAATCTTGTGTTCATAATGTGTTTCTAATTAGAAGTTGAGACTTAAACCTAAAATACTAACCAATGGACGTGGATAAACATTATTGTCGATACCAAACGTTCTGTCAGATGCATTTGCTACTTCAGGATCCAGTCCGTCATATTTAGTTATAACAAAAGGATTTTGAACTGTTGCGTATATACGTCCGTTCAGTGTATTAAATAAATTTTGGAAAGAATATCCTAATGTTATGTTGTCCATGCGGATAAATGATGCGTTTTGTACATAATAGTCAGAAAGCACATTTAAATCCTGGAAATTAGTTTCGAAAGCAGAAGACGGCCTGTTAGATAAATAACCTTTATTATTAATCCAACCTTCACTTAACGGAGCATTGAATGATGCTATGTTATTATAAACGTAATTATTGAAACTACCGCGAAGTGAGAAACTAAAATCCCAGTTTTTATAAACCATTTTGGATGTTATACCCATTGTTACATCGGCAGCAGGTTTCTTATAGAAATATTTATCGCTATCGTTTACCTGGCCGTCACCGTTACGGTCTACATACATTCCTTCGATAGGATTCCCATTATCATCATATACCTGTTGATATACATAGAAAGAATTAATAGCATTACCTACTCCCTGAGCCTGAATAGTCGTTCCGGTACCTCCCGAAATATATCCGGTCGGAACAATCGTTGCGGCATCATCCTGGGCTGTCAGCTTTTTGATTTC
>DAMCDT010000287.1:0-5030 GCA_032058265.1 Tannerellaceae bacterium | reverse complement strand
AACAACAAATGAATAAGCCTCCCCTTGAGGGAGGTTTGGAGGAGCTCTCACATGAAAACAATCATTCGTAACTTTTTGATAGTAATAAAAAGATTCAAAATGGCGACTTTGCTTAATCTGGCAGGATTAACGGTTGCCTTTACCGCTTTTATTGTATTATTGATCCAGGTTGGGTATGAATACAATTTCGACCGAATGCATTCTACCTCTGAACGGATCTACCGCGTTGACCTTAATCGTGAAGGTTATTGGGGAGTTATTCATTCCAGGGGATTCGTTGAAACAGTTATGCGTTCGTCTCCTCATATTGAAGCGGCAACTTTGGTAAATCCTTACAGTGCGGCTATTTATTTTTCCATATTAGATGGCGGAGAGAAAACAGGATTTAAGGAAGTAGTGACTACCTGTAGTCCTGATATCGTCAAGGTGTTTGACTTCCCTATTATACAGGGAGATATAAATTGCTTGCAGGAACCTGAAAAGGTTATCATACCGCATAGCCTGGCGAAGAAACTTTTTGGTGATTCGCCTGTCATAGGAAAAGTTTTGCACGCCGAAGAAGGTGTTTGGACAAAAAGTGGTGATAACTTTACTGTTGGTGCAGTATATGAAGACTTCCCTGAAAACACACAGCTACGAAATACTATATACACGGCAATGGATGCCAACTATGATATAGACAACTGGCAGGCGGTTAATTATATTTGCTATCTGTTGTTGGATGATCCGAAATCAAGAGAGATAGTACAGGATAATTTTAACGCGGTATTCGATTTCAAGAAGATTAGCTGGAACTCTGAAGAGCCTGCGACTTTACAAGTAAGCCTTATTCCGCTGACGGATATTTATTTCATGCGCGATAAACAGAATCAGGGAACCATAAAATCAGGTAATAAAGATAATTCTCTGGTGCTGATGTTCATTGCTTTCCTTATTGTTCTCATTGCAGCAATTAATTTTACAAATTTCAGTACGGCTATGGCACCGATGCGTATCAAGAATATCAATACACAAAAAGTATTGGGAAGTAAGGATGAAGTATTACGTATGGGATTTTTATTTGAGGCTGTGATTATGAGCTTTTTCTCATTTCTGTTGTCATTGGTTCTTCTTTCATTATTGCAGAAAACATCGTTTCTCTCGTTTATCGATGCAGATCTGACACTTTCGAATAATGTTTCGCTTGTGTTTATCTCAGGAATAATGTCTCTGATTATCGGATTGGTAGCGGGAATATATCCTGCCTACTATATTACGTCGTTTCCTCCTGCTTTGGTGCTGAAAGGTAATTTCGGTTTATCTCCGAAAGGAAAGGGGCTGCGCACTGCTTTGATTGGTTTCCAGTTCGTTATTTCCATAGGCTTAATTATAGCATCCCTGTTTATACAGTTACAGCAACGTTATATGCAAAATTACAGGGTAGGCTTTGATAAAGACCAGATAGCCGTCGTTCCGTTAGATATCAATATGTATAGGAACCATCACGAAAGTTATGTGAACAAACTCAAGAATTTCGCAGGGATTGATGATGTGGCTTTCGCCCGTGAAAAGCTGGGTTCCAAAGATTCTTATACATTTTATACTATTGAACATGAAGGTAAAAGTATTCAATACTTTAAGTTGGATGTCTCTTACAATTTCCTTTCCGTAATGGGAATACCTGTAATAGAAGGCCGTGAGCCTCGTGCTTCAGATGAATTGAGTGATAAGCCTTTTTTTGTTTTTAACAGGATAGCACGGGATAACTATGGTATAAAGACAGGATTACAGGACTTATTCGGAAATAATTCCCAGAATGAAGTAATCGGATTCACTGATGATGTGAAATTCACTTCTCTCAGGAAAGAAGATCAAAGTATAGGTTTTGCTATTAATTCTAAGAACAATATGCCCGTATCGTATATCCGCCTGAAAGCAGGTACGGATTATTTCGCGGCGGTAAATCATATCCGTAAATCCATTGCTGAGATAGATCCCGGTTTCCCTGTTGAGGTAGAGTTTTACGATACTATATTTAATGCATTATACCAGAAAGAGGAAAAGATGAATAAAATGGTTTCCTCATTCGGACTGTTAGCCATTATTCTCTCCATTGTAGGAGTATTCGGATTGGTTGTATTTGAAACTCAATTCAGGAGAAAGGAAATAGGTATCCGTAAGGTAATGGGCGCTACTATTGAGAATATTATAGTGATGTTCAACAAAACCTATCTGCATATCGTATGTATTAGTTTCCTGCTGGCGGCGCCTATCGGTTATTATGCCGTAAGCAAATGGTTTGAGAATTTCGCTTATAAGATACCTCTGTACTGGTGGGTATTCGCCCTTGCATTTTTTATTGTCGCGGGAATTACCCTCCTTACTGTTTCATACCGAAACTGGCATGCAGCAAGAGCCAATCCCGTAGAAAGTATTAAAACAGAATAATATTTTGTTAATAGAATATAATAGACGCAACTCTGTGGAAAATCCCTTCGTCATATAATAAACTTATCTCGTATAATGAAAACTATCATACGTAACTTTCTCAGTGTGTTAAGGCGGTTTAAAATGGCAACTGTCCTAAACGTTATTGGTTTGGCAGTTGCTTTTGCCGCTTTTATGTTGATCATGATGCAATTGGATTATGATTACAATTATGACCGTAGCCATAAAAATAATGATCGTATCTATCGTGTGGAATCTGTGTTCGGAAGTACCGCACAGCCTATTGTTTCCCGTCCGATGGCAGATGCCATTATCGCGTCTTCCCCGCATATATTGGCAGGATCATTGTATGTGCCGTTTTATCCTGAGTCTTATTTTACGGTAGAAGTAGATGGTGTCCGTAATAGTTTCAAAGAGAAATTTATCCGCTCTTACCCTACTATGACAGATGTTTTTGAGTTTGACATGATCGAAGGATCAAGTAAAGCGCTGGAAGAGCCTGAAAAAGTACTGGTATGCGAAAGCCTTGCAAAGAAAATATTCGGTAATCAATCTGCTGTGGGGAAAGTTTTGACAGCCGATATTGGTATGTTCAATTCGACAGAAACCAACCTTACCGTAGGTGGTATATATAAAGATTTTCCTAAAAATTCGGTAATACTGAATGGTATTTATATAGCCATACCCAAAGACGAAAACAAAAACAGTTGGGGAAACAGTAACTATGAATTTTACATTAGAGTAGACCAACCGGAGAACAGTGTCCATTTGATTGATAATTTCAGGAAAAACTTCGATTTTTCTATTTTGGGAGAAGCACGGTCGTGGGTAGGTGATGCCAATTTCCGCCTAACTCCCTTGACCGATGTGCATTTTACAAATGATACGGCCTACGACTTTGGAGCAAAATCAAGCCACCAGACATTACTTGTTTTGCTGGCCATAGCCATCATTATAGTACTGATTGCCGGGATCAATTATACCAATTTCAGCACAGCGCTTACTCCTATACGTATTAAAAGTATTAATACACAAAAAGTATTGGGAGAAACGGAAAGGAATATACGGTTCTCATTAATTGTCGAAGCCGTCAGTATATCTATTATAGCTTACATGATTGGTCTTGTCTTTGTCTTTATATCAGATTTTACCTTTATCAGTTCGTTGCTGGATGCCGACCCGAAGCTGACTATTCACCCTGAGATCGTACTGGGAACTGCTGTCATTGCTCTGGTAACAGGTTTACTGGCGGGAATCTATCCATCGTATTACATGACATCGTTCCAGCCCGCGCTGGTACTAAAGGGTAGTTTTGGATTATCTCCTAAAGGTAGACAACTGCGGAATATACTTATAGGAGTTCAGTTTATGGCTTCTTTTGCCCTGATTATCGGAGCGTCGTTTATGTATTTACAAAATAATTATATGCAAAACGCTCCGTTGGGATACGATAAAGATCAACTAATCGTAACCGATTTAAATAAAACTATCAATGGCAGCCTTGACGCTTTTACCAATAAATTAAAATTATTTTCGGGAATTGATGATGTAACATACGGTCAATCATTACTGGCCACTCAAACCCAGTATATGGGTTGGGGACGCAATTACCGCGGCGGATCAATAAATTTTCAATGTCTTCCTGTAAGCTATACGTTCCTTAAAGTAATGGGAATACCTGTTACCGAAGGACGGGATTTCAGGGAAGAAGATGATAAATCCAGGCATGGAACATATATTTTTAATGAGAAAGCCCGTTTGCAGTATGATATGCGTCTGGGAGACCGTATAGACAGCGCCGAGGTCATCGGTTTTATGCCTGACGTTAAATTCGCGACCTTCCATATAGAAGTAGAACCGATGGCCTTCTTTATATGGGGAGCGCAAAACTGGGGATCGACACCTAATTATGCTTATATAAAAGTAAATGCAGGAACCGATTTGCGGGCAGCTATTACTCATGTAAAAGAGAGTTTATCTGAATTTGATACGGAATATCCGTTTCAGGTCAGGTTTTACGATGCCATACTTAATACTACCTATGAAAAAGAAAGAAGCCTGACTTCACTGATCACTTTATTCAGCCTTGTCGCCATCTTTATTTCCATCGTAGGAGTATTTGGCCTGGTTGTGTTCGACAGCGAATACCGCAAAAAAGAGATAGGTATACGCAAAGTACTCGGTTCGACTACACAACAAATATTGATATTATTCAACAAGACCTACATCCGTATCCTTTGTATCTGTTTCATACTCGCAGCACCGCTGGCATACTATGCCGTCGTCCGCTGGCTCGAAAACTTCGCATACAAAACACCTCTGTACTGGTGGGTGTTCCTGATATCCTTTGTTATCATATCAGTTATAACGGTCATCACGGTAACGTTCCAGAACTATTGGGCCGCCAATGATGATCCGGTTAATAGTATCAAGTCAGAATAAATAAAAAATATTCCGGACAATTACAACCTGAAGTGTAAGAAGGGAGCCATATAAGAAACATCACCTTACTCTCCCCATATAAAGGCAGGTCCATTGATCAATCCCTATTTAACCATAGCATAATTGCGGTTGTTACCCATTTGTTTTAGTATTTTCTTTAG
>DAMCDT010000286.1:0-5059 GCA_032058265.1 Tannerellaceae bacterium | reverse complement strand
GTAGAGGAAGGGGAAGAGGGTTTTCGTGTTTTCATATTAGTAGTAAGTTTTATATTGTCAACAAAATATAGTTAATCGATTAACTTTTAACAAAAGTATTTATGTAGAACGTTTATACCATATTAAATTCTATGTTTTAGAGCAGAAACACAGATGTTTGACTTTCATTAACATGAGTAAATAAAATTACTCCATACGTTTTAACATTTGAAAGCCAATCCGGCAATATAAGCACTTTTTCTTTTCGCAATATTCGCGTTTCAATTGAATTAAAGCCTGGCTGTCCCCCGCATGTGATATTTGCATACCGGCCTGGCAGAAAGTAGTTACAATCGAGTTTTTCTCCGGCGGAATATTATCTAATAAAGCAATAGCCCGTTCACAATATTCAGTTAATTTATTCTTTTGTCCAAATGCAAAAAGCATGGGAACAACCGTATTTATCAAAAGAATATTTAATGCATTTTCTCCTAAAACCTTTTCTTTCTTTGGCGAAGCGTATCTGAAATGGTAATGTGTTTCCCAATAATCCGAAGGTACAACACGGAATAATGCTTTAATATGATCTGCATCATCTTCATTTAATACAATAGAAAATAATGTATCATACCGATGCCATAGCGCAGCGAGTTGGGCTATTTTCAAATGAGGAAAATTGACCGGACGGATACGAAAGCTCTTAAACAGTAAGGAAGTATCTAAATGCTGTAAATCATATTTATGTTTCAGGAAATCATACTCTTGTTGCAACAGACGATAATAATGGCAAATCCCTTCTTCCTTTAATAACCCTGCCTGACCAAATAACATAGCCTCTATCTGGGAACTGCTACTTCTTTGTTTCTGTATATATCGGAAAGGAAGGCTTTTAGCCAGACGTTCAAATGCGTCGTTATTAACACCAAAACCAAAGTTGCGTGTAAGTGTAATATAAAATACTTCACTCCAATCCATCTGATAATGCTCCAACAGATTGAAAATATCTTTTGTCTTCCTCTCCAATCGTTCGCTCAAAAGTGTATTCAACCAAGATGATAATAAAATAGGCTCTACCTCTTTTATATAATGTAAACAAGGAATAGATTCATCTCTATGAAGAAGCCAGTCGATATTGCGGCGTATAGTATCCGGAACTGGTAATAAAGCCTGAGGAATCTGCTCTCCGTTTGTTCTCGAAACAGTAGTATCCTCATTCCCTATTATATGGAGTACTACAGAATCATACGCTTTATCCTTATCATGTCCATGACGTTTCCAATCGGAGGCTCTATCATGAATTTCAATACTTCCCGCCCAAAGGGTATCGCCGATTTTTACTTTCGCATTAAAAAAATCCGGTCCTGCATCCATATTTTGAATACCCGGATCGATAACAGAAACCAATGCTCCGTCTGTTGTATTTAATGTAATAGGAGAATAAAGTTTGTATTTCCATACATAATGTAGTAAACGTTCCATCTTTCATTTGTTAAGGTTTATACTACAAAAGTAAACTAAAATTACATTTGACAATAAAGGAGCAACCTCAATTAAATGTATTCACCATATAATTCTTCTTTGAATCTGCCAGGATCAACTATACCATGTTTCTTTATTACACCATCTTATACCTTCCACTATACTATCAAAAGCTTTTCCGGAAGCGGATTTGATAATGGAAGATGATCTTCCACGCTTTTTGAACTAATAAACAGCCAGTCAACAGTCAAAGTGGAAGTTGTAAGATCATATCAGAAAGTACTGTTGAGAATATTAAGTAAACCAAAAATAGTTTCAACTTATAATTACGCATTATTGTTATAATAACATAATCAAAAAAAATCCCAATGAAAGCAATGGTATTAAAACAGTTCGGTGGGGTCGGGAACTTTGTCGTCGAGGAGATTCCTGAACCGCAGATTGGTAGTGGAGAAGTCTTAATCAAAATAAAGGGGATCGGTGTCGACCAGATAGATATTAAGGCACGTAAAGGTGAAGGGATGACGGATTATCTGAAAAAAGAATGCCCCATGATCCTTGGTTGGGATGTGTCGGGTATCATCTCTAATGTAGCGGATGATGTCACGGATTTTAAAGTGGGTGACGAGGTTTTTGGTACTATTAATTTTCCCGGCCCGGGAAGTTCGTATGCGGAATATGCGAAGGCTCCGGCGAATCAGTTGGCATTGAAACCGGCGAATATATCCCATGTGGAAGCGGCGGCTGCAACCCAGTCTCCATTAACGGCATGGCAGGCGTTGATCGATACTGGATATATTAAGAAAGGTGACCGCGTACTTATTCATGGAGGCGCAGGAGGGGTTGGTAATTATGCTTTACAGATTGCCAGGCATGTGGGATGTTATGTAATTACCACGGCGGCAGCAACAGATACTCAATTCGTAAAAGGATTAGGCGCCGACCAGATGATCGATTACCAAACTCAGAAATTTGAGGAGAGTGTAAAGGACGTCGATTTTGTACTTGACACAATCGGAGGAGATAATTTTTCGCGCTCATTAAAAGTACTTAAGCCCGACGGAATAATCGTATTGTTGCCCTCGAACAAGAAACAGGAGGCTGATAAAGTCGCGCAGAAGCAGCAAATTAAAAACTATAAACATATCCTGATGCACTCAGACGGTGAAGATATGCGGAATATCGCCGATATGCTAACTGCCGGTAGCATAAAAGTACATGTGGATAAAACATTCCCGTTCGATCAGATCCCTGAGGCGCATACGGAAATGGAGAACGGAAAAATAAAAGGGAAAATAGCAATAACATTAGAATAATCATGGACATTTTAAAAGGAAAGAAAGCCATTGTTACGGGATCGAGTTCCGGTATTGGAAAAGCGATAGCGCTTCTGTTCGCGAAAGAAGGAGCACAAGTAGTTGTAACCTATAATTCGGGAGAAGACCGTGCAAAAGCGGTTGTCGACGAAATTGTAAAGAACGGCGGCAAAGCCAAGGCATACAAAGTAAATGTTGCCGACGAAAACGAGATCAAAGAGTTCTTCACAGCCCTTGAAAAGGATTTCGGCGATATAGATATCTTAGTCAACAATGCCGGGATAAACGGTAGCGAAACTCCTGTCGAGGATATGACTACCGAACAATGGGATAAAGTAATAAAAGTAGACCTGTATGGCCCGTTCTTTTGCAGCCGTGAATTTTTACAGATCAAAAAGAAATACGGAACTTACAAAGGTAGCCGGATCATCAATGTAACTTCGATTCACCAACATGTGAATGTACCGGGGAATGCTAACTATAACGCTTCCAAATCCGGCATGCGCAACCTGGCCTATACCATGGCCCTGGAATTGGCCGACCGGGAGTTGACCGTTAACAATATAGCACCGGGCATGATCCTGACACCGATCAATGAAAAAGTAATAAGTGATCCCGAAAAGCTGAAAAGGGCGGAAAGCATTATTCCTTTCCACAGGGGCGGTAAACCGGAAGAGGTGGCTAACGTGGCTTTATTCCTTGCTTCCGATGCCAGTTCGTATGTAACGGGAAGCACATATACGGTTGATGGAGCTTTGTCAATTCTCGGCCCTGACGCTTGATGCTGGTAGATATGGACATACTGGACTGGCTCATAGCCCTTATACCCGTCCTTTCCTTCGGTCTGGTTCCGGTAATAGGGACATTGATCGGAGGAAAGCCCACCGAGCAATCTATGGGGATCGCTATCGGTGGTTTCGTCTTTTCGCTTATTATTTTATTATTTCGTCGCCCTGAACTGACGCCTCATATATTCCTGATCAGTTTTCTTTCCGGAATGTTCTGGGCTGTAGGGTCGGTCGGACAATTCCTTGGCATCAAATATTTAGGGGTATCACGTGCCACGCCCATGCTGAACGGTGGACAGATCATCGGCACGTCCTTGTTCGGAGTTATGTTAGGAGATTGGGCGTCAGGTACAGCCAAGATGTACGGATTTATAGCCCTTGTACTGATTATCGCCGGGATATTTTTCACTTCCTACAAACAACAGGAAGCAGGCGGCGATAAACCGAAATGGGGAAAAGGTATCCTTATCAATTTGATTGCCGTATTAGGATTTACGGCCTACGTAGGTATCCTCAAATATTTTAAGATAGATGGCTGGAGCAGTATATTCCCACAATCAATCGGGCAAATAACAGCTATCTTCCTTATGGGGTTATGGATATTTAAATCACAGCCGTTTACTAAATTATCTTTCCGTAACAGTATTATAGGAGTTATATGGGCAATAGGGAACATAGCCTTATTACTTTCGCAAGCCAAGCTTGGGCTCGCTATTGCCTATCCCGTAAGCCAGGCAGCCGTTATCGTCTCCATCTTCGGTGGAGTGCTGATAAATAAAGAGACTAAAACCCGAAAAGAATGGATTATGGCAGGAACCGGTATCGCTATTATCGTCGCGGGATTATTTATGATATATCTATCAGGGAAATACTAAACAACAGTTGGCTATAGTGTGAGGGGAGCATATTTCCGGAAGATATTCCTTATATTTGTCCGTGCCCAAAGGATATCGAGATTGCCGAGTATCATCTGCATAAGGCACAACCGGAGCAATTGCAGTTTGAGATCTATCAACTGTATGAGTATTTGGCTGATAGTGACGGGCACGCCCAAAAAGGAAACTCTTCGGTTTGTCTTTACACACGCAAAGCAATGTAGTATTCGTTAAGTTCTTACAATTACTCGAAGCGCATTTAAAAAGTACTCATACGGTTGGTGAGTATGCTGATATGCTCCATATTTCTGCCAAAACACTTACCAAATATACTAAAGAGGTTTCTACCAAAACGCCTCTGGAAATTATCAGTGACCGCCTGACGCAGGAAACCATACGTCTGCTCTCCCATTTAGAGATGAATGGCTTCACGGTATTCGGTAGGGCTTTCTTTTTATGTGATCCTTTGCATTTCCCAATCTTAAAGATTTCGCATCATTCTTCCTTTATTTAATAAGAACCATTACCTTTGGCGCAGAAATTATAAAGAACCATATTTTGAGATCAATTCTTAAACTTATATTGGCTTAATACTATTAGCCTCGCGGAACACAGGCTGATA
>DAMCDT010000285.1:0-5078 GCA_032058265.1 Tannerellaceae bacterium | reverse complement strand
ACAGAAAGATTAAAACTTGTTTCCACTCATAACGGTACAAAACAGCCTTAATCCTCCTCTTCACTGACTTGAATGTTTGTTCTATATTTTCAAGTCCCTTCATAAAATCTTATTTATTTTTGCTGCATATCCACTGATGAAGCATAAACAGATGACTTATCAATCCGGATCTTTATGCCTTCAGATATCTCAATCAGCATGTAATTATCTCCTATTTCCTTGATTTTACCATAGATACCTCCGGCAGTAACTACTTTGTCACCGGGTTTCATTGCTTCACGGGCTTTCTGAATTTCCTTTTGCTTCTTTTGTTGCGGGCGAATCATAAAGAAATAGAAAATGGCAATAATAACCACCATCATCAATATCCCCGAATATGGCGATGCACCTCCTTGTGCCTGAAGTAAAATACTTAGTAAGTTCATATTTTTAAAATGTTTATAATAATTTCTTATTCGACTATATGCACAAAAGTAATGATAATAATCAATCTTTATATAAAAGCTTTTCTTTTTTTAACTCATCTACTATGGAATCTAATATCCCATTAATAAATGTACCGCTTTTGGGCGTGCTGTAATACTTGGCAGTATCAATATATTCATTAAGGCTTACGCTAACCGGTATGGTGGGAAATGTAAGAATCTCGGCTAAGGCAATCTGCATAATGATCAAATCCATATTAGCCACACGTTCGGTTTCCCAGTTTTTCATGTGGCGGCTGATACGTTCGCGGTATTCCTCTCCGTGTAAAATAGACTCCCTGAATAGCTTTACGGCAAAGGTATGATCTTCATGATCCTTAAACATCGGCAATAATGGTTGGTTATCCCCTTCGGTTTCATCAAAACGTTTAATTGTTTTAAGCGTAAACGTTTCCACTATTTCAATATCGTCATTCCAATAGATACTTTTATCTTCCAGATAGTCGATAATCATCTCATTACCACAGATGAGATGTTTAAAAGCGGCTCTCCAGAATTCTTTATCCGCTGCATACGAATCGGTTTCACTATTCATATATTCAATATAAATATCGGATTCCAGGATAGTATCCAACACGCTTTTCACAAAATCAGGATCATTGCTCCATGATATTTTATGTTCGCTTACATAATTTTTTAAAGCGGTATTCTCACTTAACTGAGCGACAAACCGGTTATTGACAAACCGCATATTAGGATTTAATTCTTCCTCAGAAGGCCTGTACTTATGTTTACGGTTATCTAATAGCCTGTTTTGAAGATTTGTAATGTCGATAAGGAGTAGTAAGAAATAATGGTATAAGTCGTATGACTTTTGTAAACTAAACATTAATTCATTTTCCGCTATTTTTAAGTCGTTGTTCCCGTTCTGATAATATGCATATATTATCTGCAGAACCTTAATACGGATTAATATTCGATTGATCATCGTTTGAAGGAGCTTCTGTTATTTTAAATAAGGTTGCAAAGTTAGTCAAACTTTCATTATTTCTTCTAATTGTGGAATTTAAAAATAGGGGTGATTCATAAAAAGAAGAAGATTTATAAGCCCAATGCCAATCCTTAGAATATCATTACGACACCACATTCACATTTACAATAACACATTTGCCAGAAATCACCATTCCTGCTTACTTACATTTTACACAAAATGTTAATCTTGACAATTTGTCATCTTCAGATTCCTTTTTCAGAAGCCATGGTAAATATTGTTTAATACAAATCCCTTTTGTACATTTGCATACCAGCAAAATAGCAAGTATGAAACAATATTTAGACTTACTTGACCGGGTGTTGAAGGAAGGTGTAAAAAAAGAAGACCGGACAGGTACAGGAACACAAAGTATTTTCGGGCATCAGATGCGTTTCGATTTAGAGGAAGGGTTTCCTTTACTGACTACAAAGAAACTGCATTTGAAGTCTATTATATATGAACTCCTCTGGTTTCTACAAGGAAATACGAATGCAACTTACCTACAGGAGAACGGGGTGAGGATATGGAATGAATGGGCGGATGCCGATGGTAATCTGGGACATATCTACGGATTTCAATGGCGCTCGTGGCCTGATTACAAAGGAGGGTCTATCGACCAGATCAGCCAGGCTGTCGATATGATCAAAAACAATCCTGATTCCAGGCGTATAATTGTCAGTTCGTGGAATGTCGGTGACCTGGAAAATATGAATCTGCCTCCTTGCCATGCTTTTTTCCAGTTTTACGTTGCCGACGGACGCCTAAGCCTTCAAATGTATCAGCGAAGCGCGGATATATTCCTGGGCGTACCCTTTAATATAGCTTCGTATGCCCTCCTACTGAAAATGATGGCGCAGGTCACCGGATTAATTGCCGGAGATTTTGTACATACACTGGGAGATGCTCATATTTACAACAATCATCTGGAGCAGGTGGCTGTCCAGTTGAGCCGTGAACCACGCCAACTGCCCATAATAGAAATTAATCCGGACGTTAAAAGTATCTTCGATTTTAAGTACGAAGACTTTAACCTGGTTGGTTACGATCCGCACCCTCATATCAAAGGGGTCGTTGCCGTATAACTACGAACATTTCTCTTAACTCTCTATAAATGATAAAAAAATGAGTATTATTTCAATTATCACAGCTGTAGACGAAAAGAATGCCATCGGGAAGAAAAACAGGTTACTTTGGAGTTTGCCCTATGACATGCAACGTTTTAAAGGTGCAACAACAGGACATGCTGTTGTAATGGGACGAAGAACATTTGAGTCGTTGCCGAAAGGCGCGCTTCCCAACCGTAAAAATATTGTGCTGACCACACTGCCCCCTGAAAGTTTTATTGATGTTTTTGTATGCAATTCAATGCAGGATGCCCTTGAGTTATGTGAAAAAGAAGAAGAAGTTTTCATGATCGGTGGAGCTATGGTGTATAAAAACGCCCTGGATATCGCCGATAAAATGTACCTGACACGCGTACATCATATATTTGACGATGCTGACATCTTCTTTCCTGAAATCAACTTTGATGAGTGGGATGAGGTAATGGAAGAACGTGAATATCATCCGGCCGACGAAAGACATGCGCATCCTTATACGTTCCATACGTATTTACGCAAACGGAAATAACTACTATTTAACGATTTATTAATAAGCCGTATCCGGGTACTTCATTCCGGATACGGCTTGTTATTTTATAGCAAAATTGCATATTTAATTCTTATTAACCCCTTGTTTACGTTTTTTTACCTTTTATTTGTATCTAAATAGGGTAAACAAAATGTTCTTGTTATATCGTAAATTAAACAGAAATGAAGAGTAAATTATTGATCACCGGATGCGTCTTATGCGCTATTTTCCTTACCGTTTTATATGCGAAAGCAACACAATCAACTAAAGAAAGCAATATGGTTAAGCAAATAATCAATAATGGCGACACCCCTAAGCAAATCAAAACAATGATCGCCAGGATGAAAGAAAAACTGGATGTGGACGAAGATAATTTCCCTTCTTTGATAAATGAAATGGAAACGTATGCGAACCAGGTAACGGATATTCCGTCGGTTGCCGTCTTACATTCAATGGTTGCTGAAATGTATAACCGCTATTATCAGCAAAACCGGTGGATCATCGACAGGAGAACAGCCATCGAAGGGTACATCCCTGACGACATACGGGAATGGCCTTCCAATCTTTTCACAAAAAAAATAAAGAATGAGTTGGATGCGTCTTTAGAGCATGCTGCCATTTTGCAACAAACTCTTGCTTCACAGTTTAAAGAAATTATGACTGTGGGTAAAGACTCCCCTACCCTTCGTCCTACATTATATGAGTTTTTGGCTTACCGTGCGCTGGATATCCAACCGTCGGATGAGATTTATAAGGATTTACTTTCATATCGCCAGTCCTTACCGGACAAAAAAAATGCATTGATCACACAGTTAGAATATCTTGAATATAATTACAGGGATCAATATTCGTCTATTAAAGAATCACAGTATGAAGCATCATTAGATAGTTTATTAACGGTATATGAGGATAAGGATTATTCCGTTGAAATCGTTTCGGCCAAACTAAATTTGATGCGCAATAAATCTTACCGGACGGAATACGCGGATTCAATACGGCATTATGAATATAAATTAGCCACAGAAACAATTGCCAGATACCCCCAATACGAACGGATCGATCTTATCAGGAACTGGCTGGCTTCCATGGAAGAACCCCGGCTACAGGTCCAAAGCGACAATACGGTATATCCGGGCAAATCTTTAGAATTGAAATTGAACTATACGAATGTATCTACTATTAATGTAAAGGTTTACCAAAGCCTTAAATCGGCAGTGGAAGTATCGTCTTATCACTATGATCCTGCAACTCAAAATAAAAACACGAAAGGAAAATTAGTGAAAGATGTTTCTTTCCGCTTAAATTCTTTAAATACTTATACCGGTAATGACACAACGGTGAGCATCCCGATGGAAGCCAACGGTTTGTATGAATATGAAATTACTTCACCGGGGAATCAAACGTTAAAAGCTAAGAATGTATTTTCCGTAAGCCGGGTAGCTTCCGTATTCCGTTCGGGCGGCGCCCAGCAGGCGGAGGTATTGGTTACGGATTATCAAACAGGTAAACCTATACAAGGCACAAAAGTGAATTATTACATCAGGCAAAAAGGTAAATTGCAGTTAACCGGGTCTGCGAATACTGATAAAGACGGCCTTGCCCGTTTACCAGACAATAAAGACATTATCGCTTACCAGACCACTCATCAGGATGATGCGTCTTCTTTTATAACCAGTATTTATATAAGTAGTAACATTTCCGGTGAGAATAATACCCGAACTGCGATAACCTTATTTACGGACAGAAACATCTACCGTCCCGGACAAACGGTTTTCTTTAAAGGAATTGCCTACAATAATGATAAAGATAATCCCCAAACCGTTTCGGGTAAACGGGTAGAAGTCATTCTGCGTGATGCCAACTATCAAGAGGTAACGACTAAATCATTTACCACCAATCAATTCGGCTCTTTTAACGGAGAATTCACCTTGCCAAGACAAACCCTGACCGGTATATTTACCATTACCACGGAAAACGGATCAGCCAATATC
>DAMCDT010000284.1:0-5084 GCA_032058265.1 Tannerellaceae bacterium | reverse complement strand
TTCTTAAGGACAGATTGCTACCCATATAATTCAAGATATTATTGGAAATCGTCAATCCCAATCCAGTTCCACCAAATCGTTTGCTAACCGAACTGTCTTCCTGGATAAACGCGTCAAATATACGTTGCTGTTTTTCCTCTGGGATTCCAATTCCGGTATCTCGAACTGTAAAACGCAAACCTACCTTTTCTTCATTTTCAAGAATAGAAAAATACTTTTGTGCATTAAACGGATTTATCAGGGTGGATGCCTCTATATGTGGTGACGAATGCATAACCGCTTCCGTAAATGCACGGGGATGAACGATCCCCCATAACCCTTCCCGGTTATTACTTACCCTGTACACCCGGTCCGAGGTTGTGTGCATACGGTCGAAGTTGTATTCGAAGCTGACCTGCGTCAGAATCACTATAAATGCAGCAAAAGCCACTGAAAGACCAGCCACATTCAGTGTGGTAGCCATTTTGAAGCGTTTGATCAAAGCAATAAAATTCTTGAGAATAGTATTCATATTATTAGATTTTTTATTACTAATAGGACGGATTACTATTTCAATTTGTTACAAGAGTTACTCTGTTTTTATACTATTCACCGGATTTTCATTGGCAGCCCGCCAGTTCTGAAACGTTACCGTACCGCTGGTGATCAGTAATACCACGAGGAATGCGATCAGGTATACCCACCAGTACATCGGGGTTTTATAGGCGAAGTTCTCAAGCCATTTGCTGACGGCATACCAGGCGATAGGGGCTGATATGATAAAGCAGAGGGTTAGAATCCGCACGTATGTTTTATTGAATAGGATTATTATTTCACGAACCGTTGAACCTAGTACCTTGCGGATACCTATTTCTTTCTTACGGTATTCACTATCGAACACAACCAATCCGAATACACCTACAATAGAAATGAATACAGCTATCAGGCTAAACAAGATAATCAGGGAAGCCAGGCGATTTTCATTTTCGTACAGGTTTTGCACCACATCGTCAAAGAAACGGATACTGAACAGATGATTCGGCTCAATGCTTTCCAGTGTTGATTGGATATTGGCTACAGCAGCTTTCATATCTGTTCCGGCATCCAGTTTAATATAGGCATAATTATTCAGGAAACCGAACATATAATGATATGTTCCCCATACATAAAAGGCCATAGGCACTACTTCGGTACGGAAAGAGGCGAATTTGATATCAGGCATAATCCCGATAATTTCGGCTCCGTCAATCTTTTCTCCCAACTCGATACCGTATACGGCTTTTGCCTTTTCGTTGAAAATATAGGCTCCATATAGATTTTGTGTATCTTCTTTCCTGAAATTACGCCCCTCTACCACATCAATGTCCAGCACATTTAAAAAAGAATAATCGACGGGTAAACATTGAAAATCTATCTTTTCGTCCCTATACATCCGTCCCCAATCCATATATTGGTCGGAACTGGAGAGAAGCATTTCGGAAAAAGTAACCTCCGAAATACCCGGATACGATTTCAACTGATTGGATAAGGTCTCCTTTTTATCGACCATATTCAGGGGCATATCCGTTACGATCAGTTGATCTTTATCATAGCCAACGGGCGACTTTTGCATATAATTATTCTGTAAATACATAAAGATCGAACAGATAATCAGGGAAAAAGAAGCAAAGAACTGAATGCTTATCAAGGCATTCCGCAACGTCCGCCCTTTGGGTGACAGGCCGAAACTACCTTTCAGGACCAATGCTGGGGAGAAAGAAGTGATATAGAACGCCGGGTATGTTCCTGCCAGTAAACCGGTAAGTAAAGAAATTAAACCTGTTACGATAATCAGTAATACATGAACCGATAAGGAAAGGTCTGCATTAACCAGCGACGCAAGGGAAGATATGGAAAAGAGATACACCAATCCTATCGCTATCAAAAAAGAGAGGAAACTGATGCAAACGGCTTCCAGAACCATACTGCCACGCAAGGTATTTTCCATTGCGCCAAGCACCTTTTGCGTATTAATACTTTTGATCCGCATCGGCGAGAGCGCCGTGCTGAAATTAGTAAAGTTGATTCCTGCAATAAGAATGATCAGGAAAGCGATCGTAAACAATACGACTAACGACTGGCGGCTAGCTTTGGGTGCTAAATCAAACTGTGTATCCGTGGTGTAATGCAGATCTGTCATGGCAGTCAATCTTAAATCAAAATCTCCCCACCAGACGTTTGAAGCGTCGAAGTTCGTATTGAAATCATCCACTACAGACGTAGCATGTTTCGGATCATCCAGTTTAATAAAGACGGAGAAAACGCTGTTTCCCCAGTCGTTAAGATGTTCATCATGGCGTATAGGATAATAGATATTGTTTCCGACTACTGTGTTTTTAGGAAAATCCTTGTAAACTCCTCCTATCGTATAGACTGTATTTTCCGATTTGATCTGCTTGCCGACGGCAGAGCTTTCCTGAAATAATTTGCGTGAAAGGCTCAATGGTATGAGTGCATGTTCAGGCGTTTTCAGAGCATCCTTATCTCCCTCGACCATTGTAAACTCAATAACATCTCCATAATTGGGACTGACCTTTAATGCAGGCTCACGGTAATTGTTACGGCTCGCATCACCAGGCAAATGGAAAAACATGTCACTGTTGAACGAAAGATAGATCAGCGAACCCGAAACGATATGTGGTGACGAACTGATAAACTGGTCAGCTAACGGACGTGCCAGGATAGTCCACGGACCTTTCTCCGTTACCATCTCGACCCTGTATATTCGGTCGTGATCGGGATGCGATTTATCGAAGTTCCAGTCGTAATCCAGTTGCATCATTATAACCATAAAAGCGGCGAAGGCTACCGAAAGACCTGCGATATTCAATGCGGTAGCCATCTTAAACCGCCTTAACACACTGAGAAAGTTACGTATTATAGTTTTCATATTTTTTTATTTATCCTTTTAATCTGCGGTGTAGAAGCTACAAACCTATCGATCAACGGAGGGACAACACCACCTGATTTCCCTGATCAGGCCAATAAATCCCTAACCTGTAAATACAATCCACATTTGTATGAAACGGTCGTGGCTCCACTTGTATGTTTTACTTGCATCATCAATATCGTAAAAGCAGCGAAAACGCGAAAACTACCGATAACACAAAGCATATTCAGGATGGTAGTCATCTTAAAACGCCGTACCAAACTGAGAAAATTAAGAAGTATGGTTTTCATCATTTTAACCGTTGATCGTTGCTATTGTGTCTTTATACTTTCTACGGGATTCATATTCGCAGTGCGCCAGTTCTGGAAGGTTACCGTGCATACGGTTATTATGGCTACCAGAATGAAGGCGAGGGCAAATACCCACCAGTAGACCGGAGTTTTGTATGCGAAATTTTCCAACCATTTGGTAATCGCATAATAGGAAAGCGGAACGGCCAGGATATAACAGAGTGTCAGGATACGGATATACGTTTTATTAAATAATACAACGATCTCACGCACCGTAGAGCCGAGCACCTTGCGGATTCCGACTTCTTTTCTGCGGTATCCGCTATCGAATACCACTAATCCGAACACTCCTACTATTGATATAAAGATAGCTATTATACTGAATAGTATGATTAATGAGCCGAGGTTCCGCTCACTAATATAAGTGGTTTTGAATATATTGTCGAATACCTGAAGGTGGAACGGGTAACCATTATCAAAAGTGTCTAAGGTTCCTTTTATAAGTGTTCTGGCTTTTTCCATGTCGGATCCTTCCCTTACTTTTATGTAAGCATATTCCGCATCTCGGTGCCCACCCACCCAAAAGGCCATGGGCACGACTTCGGTACGGAATGAAGCAAATTTTATGTTAGATGCAAACCCGACAATTTCGCCTGCTTGTTTCACTCTATCTCCTACTTTCAGATTATACCTTTCGCGTGCCAGTTCATTAAATATCATGGCTCCGCCTTCTATTACTTTATCTTCCTCCCTGAAGTTGCGCCCACCGGTCAATTCAATTTCCATTAATTTTAAAAAATCAGGATCTACCACCAAGCATTCATATTCAACATACTCATCGCCTTCTTTATAGCTCCGACCCCAGTATTGGTCACTACTCGATATAAGTGTATGAGCAAAGCCTACGCCTTCTATTTCTGGATGTTGTTTTAATTGCTCCGCGAATGCATCTGTATTATTCTGGATATTTCTGCTGAGATCTGTTATTAACAATCTGTCTTTGTTGTAACCCATGTCGCTTGTCTGCATATATTCATTTTGCAGATACATGAATAAAGCGCCGATGATCAACGCAAAAGAAGCCAGGTATTGTACACCGATCAAGACATTGCGTGAACGGCGGTTTAAACCCGAAAAAGCAAAAGAACCTTTGAGTGAAATGACTAATGCTCCTCCCTTCAAAACCGTTGCAGGGCGGAAGGATGTCATATACCACGAAGGATACAGTCCTGCGAACAACCCTGTTAACATAGCTATTATTGCTGTGCCACCTACGATAAACGGATGTAGCCATAGTGAAGGATCAGCATCCAGCAGATGCCGTATGAAGGTCATCGGAATAATATAAACCAAACCTATAGCGATCAGGTAAGAGATAAAACTGATACTTATAGCCTCGATAAGCAAGGAAACACGGATGGTACGGTCACTCTCACCCAGTATCTTCTGCATGTTGATACTCTTTATACGCGCAGGAGTGAGCGCAATACTGAAATTGGTAAAATTTATGGCTGCGATAATAATGATAATCAGAGCAATCGCTAATAAGATTGGTATTGTACGGCTGTTTGCCTTGGGTGTACTGTTGTCATATCCGACGTCGTTGGCAAAATGCAGATCGGCAAGAGGTGTCAGCCTGTATTCCGAATTTATTATCCAACGGTAACCGTCGGCCAATGAAGACGTGTCGAAGTTTTTCTTGAAGTTCTCGACAAGCAATTCACTGTTTTGCGGTTGATCTATCCTGATAAAGCATTGGTATCCCCAGTTTGCCCATGAGTTCAGGTTTTCTTCCATAGGAAGCGGACGGTATATGCCATTATTCAATATAGTGTTGCGGGGAAAATCTTTATAAACACCACCAACCGTCATGGTTATTAGAACAT
>DAMCDT010000283.1:0-5147 GCA_032058265.1 Tannerellaceae bacterium | reverse complement strand
TCCCTGATATGCTCATAGTGTGAAATGGGTTGGGACGTTGAAACACCATGCCCGCCAGACGACGTACTTTCATTGGGTTCATTTTGAAGATATTTTCTCCTTTCAAAAGGATCTCTCCGGTAGTCGTGATGCCGGGATATAGTTCATGAAGCCGGTTTACCGCGCGTAGTAATGTACTCTTACCGCAACCGGACGGTCCCATAATAGCGGTAACCGTATTCGGTTTGATCGATGCGTTCACTTTATCGACAGCAAACTTACCGGGTGTATAAGAGACGGATACATCCTTTAATTCAAGTATGTAATTTGTATTTATTGTATTTTCCACTTTTTAGCGATACTTTTTGCAAAAAGATTGATGAATAGAATTATTAATAACAATAGTAAAGAAGAAGACCAGATGAGGTCCGCGAGGTTCGGATCATTATAGAACTCCCAGATAAGTAATGATACGGCACTTGTCGGCTTCGTAATATCCCAGTTTACGGTCGCCGCTCCCAAAACTGTAACCAGTAAAGGAGCTGTTTCTCCCATCACACGAGATATTGCCAGTAAAGAACCGGTAAATAAACCGCTAAAGGCAGATGGTAATAATATACGAATGACCACTGTGCTATATGAACCTCCTAAAGCCAATCCGGCCTCTTTTAGGGAAGCAGGCAGCATCTTCAGGCTTTCTTCTGTCGAGCGTATCACCATGGGCAGCATCATTATCGCTAAAGCCACGCTTCCCGCAAAAGCAGAATAGCCCGACATGGGTATTACCACCCAGATATAAACAATCACACCAATAACTATAGACGGAATTCCTTGTAGTAAATCACTCAGGCTGCGTACTATGTTCGCTAAAAACTTATTGGGATTTTCCGCCAGATAAATACCAGTGAGTATCCCAAGGGGAATTGACATTACGATCGCTATGGCGAGTATTAACAATGTCCCAGTAATCCCGTTTAATATTCCACCGGGAATAGCTTCATTACTGATGCGGGCTAACATGGCTTCCATAGAAGTAGGCGCCACCTCCGTAAAAAGGCTTATATTAAATTGCTTGTAACCTTTCCTGATCAATTCCCAGATAATAAGGAATAGAGGGATCATGGTTACGAATGAAAAACCACAGACGGCATAAAAGAAAAGATTGCTTTTAATTACCCTGTATCGTGAACGAGCGAAGAATTTCTTTTTCATTTGCTGACGATCTTCATAATGTATTTAGCAATAAAATTCACCGAAGCGGTAATAAGGAATAATAACAATCCGATAGCCATTAAAGAACTTAGCTTTAACCCACTGGCTTCACCAAATTGATTGGCAATGATACTTGCCATTGTATTCCCGGTATCAGCCAGGCTTTGCGGAATGTTATTCGTATTACCTATTAGCATTGTCACCGCCATTGTTTCTCCTAATGCACGGCCGAAAGCCAGAATATAGGAAGCGAATATGCCTGAACCTGCCACAGGGAGGTTCACCCGTTGGATCACTTCCAGATTAGTTGCTCCCAGACTATAGGCTCCTTCCTTTAGAGCGTTCGGAACCATGGCTATAAACTCGGCACTAAGCGATGAAGCATAAGGGATGATCATTATAGCCAGTATAATGGATGCCAGCAGAACGCCAAAGCCTTGTGCGTTTACTCCCAGTTCAATCAGAAGCGGCCGTAAAGTATAAAATCCCCATAATCCGAAAACAATGGATGGTATCCCGGCAAGAAGATCGACAACCGAACTTACGAGTGTCGATATTTTTTTATTCCTGAAATATTCTCCATTGAACAAAGAGACAGATAAAGAGAATGGAATACAAAACAGGAGCGCTAAAACAGCAGTAAGTAATGTGCCGGTTATGAATGGTAAAGCGCCGTAGATATTATTCCGTGAATCCCATTCGGAAGAAAGTATAAAATTAAGGAAACCAAAGTTCGTAAATGTGTCCAAACTTTGGTTGACTAGCCCGTAAACGATACCTGCCGTCAATAATATAATGAAACAGGAGGCTATAAATAATATCGCTTTAAATAGTTTATCTTTCACTTTTATAAATTGAGAATTGAAACTTGGTCGTTAAAAACGGGATAAGATTTCTTCCTGTTTCTATCAGTCCATGGTGATGGCTTTACCATCGAATGTCATTGAGTTGATAATTGCTTTTGTCTTTTCTAAAGCAGTAGCCGGTAATGGGGCATAATATGTTTTAGTCGCAATTTCCTGTCCCTTAGTTCCTATAATGTAAGTGAACAGGTCTTTTAAGGCACGGGCGTTTGCTTCCGTCCTTTTATTGTATTGTTGCTCTTTGTAAGCGATGATCCATGTAAAAGTACTGATCGGATAAGCATCCGGATGTGGTGAATCTGTAATGATGACACGTGTATCATTCGGCATATCTATATCAGCCGATGCAGATACATTCTTACTATCCGCTTTTACAAAATTCCCTGATTTGTTTTGCAATAAAGCATAAGGTAAATTCAATGCCAAAGCATATTCCGAACCGATATAACCGATTGATCCGTCTGTTTCCGCTACAATACCTGCCACTCCGGGATTACCTTTCGCGGCGATGCCCACCGGGAATTGAAGAGATTTACCGGAACCGATATTTTCTTTCCACGCATCGTTTACTTTAGACATATATTCGGAGAAAACTGCTGTCGTACCGCTTCCGTCGGAACGGAATACAGGTGTTATATCTTTATCGGGAAGAGATTGATCCGGATTTAATGCTTTTATCTTTGCATCATTCCATTTCTTGATATTTCCCCTGTAAATTTCGGAGATGATTTCAGCCGTAAGCTTCAGTTCCTGTATATCTTTTACATTATAAGATAGAACAACTGCTCCTAATGCTGTCGGTATATGAATAATGTTGCCTCCCATATCTTCCATTTCCTTGTCAGAGAGGTATACATCTGTTGCTCCGAAATCGACTGTTTTATCTTGTAAACTGCGGATGCCTCCACCGCTTCCGATTCCTCCATAGGTAACTTCATTGCCGCTTGCCTTAGAATATTCTTTAAATATAATATTATAAAAAGGAGCAGGGAAAGTTGCACCCGCACCCGATAATTGTACAGAACCTTCTTTTTTAGAAGAGCCTCCGCAGGAAACCAATATCATTGAAATAAACGCAAACAGTAAAATCTTTTTCATGAACATTTAATTTTAATTTCACTGCAAGATTATGACAATTTTGTATCAGCGGTATGACGGAATTGTTACGAAACGGTTAAGACTGCCCTAATGGCTGTCAATTTGTTAGTAGTGCGTAGTATATGATAAAGTGCGAGGCTAATATACTATAATATCGTATATTTATACCATAAAGAAATAACTGGATATGAAAGAAAATAAATATGATGATGAACGCTTCTTTAAGCAATACAGTCGGATGGATCGCTCAATTAAAGGATTAAGTGGGGCGGGAGAATGGCATGTTCTTCAAAAGATGTTGCCCGGTTTTAATGGTAAACACGTACTTGACTTAGGCTGTGGGTTTGGTTGGCATTGCCAATATGCTGCGGAGCGGGGAACCATTCAGGTCGTTGGTGTGGATATTTCGGAAAAGATGTTGGAAGTTGCCAGCAATATGAATCATTATCCATTTGTAGAATATAAGCAAATGGCTGTCGAGGATTATGATTTCCAACCGGATACTTTCGATGTGGTGATCAGTTCACTTACATTTCATTACCTGGAATCGTTTGATGATATCTGCAAGAAAGTAAATCTTTGCCTGACAAAGGGAGGATCGTTTATCTTTTCTGTTGAACATCCTGTATTTACGGCTTACGGAAGTCAGGATTGGTATTACGATACGGAAGGTAATCGTCTGCATTGGCCGGTTGATCGATATTTCTACGAATGTAAACGAAAGGCAGTCTTTTTAGGTGAAGAAGTACAAAAGTATCACAAGACACTTACTACCTATATTAATGGATTACTTCAAAACGGATTTGAAATAAGAGAACTGATCGAACCGGAGCCTGATAAAATAGCTTTGGAAACCATACCGGAAATGACGGACGAACTGCGTCGTCCTATGATGCTTCTTATCTCTGCAGAAAAGAAAATAAAGTAGTATATTTTATAAACACGTAGACACAAAGACAAGGAGTTATAAATTAATAATTAATAATAAAACTCCGTGTCTCTATGTCTCCGTGTTTAATCTTTCAGTCAGTTCACCGATTGCTTTCGATAATTATAAAGGATATTCATCAAAAGCATACAAAATGGTAGAGAGGTATCTTTCGCCGGTGTCGGGCAGGATCACGACGATTGTTTTCCCTTCGTTTTCCGGTTGTTTAGCCAGTTCGGTTGCAGCGTATAAAGCCGCACCGGAAGAAATACCGACTAATAATCCTTCTTTCTGTGCTAATTCCCGGCTTGTACGGATGGCATCGTCATTTTTTACCTGTATGATCTGATCGGCTACTTCGGCATTATATATTTTAGGAATGAAACCGGCTCCGATTCCCTGTATTTTGTGCGGGCCTGGTTTACCTCCTGAAAGAACCGGTGAGTCATGAGGTTCGACCGCAACGATCTTTACGTTAGGATTCAGCTCTTTCAGTGTTTTACCTACTCCGGTGATAGTTCCTCCTGTTCCCACTCCGGCGACGAAAATATCTACTTTACCGTCGGTGTCGTTCCATATCTCATTGGCCGTTGTTTTTCTGTGGATGGCAGGATTAGCAGGGTTTTCGAATTGTTGCAGGATAATAGAACCGGGAGTTTCTTTCTTTAATTCTTCAGCTTTAGCGATAGCGCCTTTCATTCCCTCCGCACCCGGTGTGAGTACTAAATTGGCTCCTAATGCTTTCAGGAGATTACGACGTTCCATACTCATCGTATCAGGCATTGTAAGGATCAGCTTATATCCTTTGGAAGCCGATACAAAAGCAAGTCCCACACCTGTATTACCGCTTGTTGGTTCGATAATAGTGGCGCCGGGTTTTAATATTCCCTTTTCTTCGGCATCTGAAATCATTGCCAAAGCGATCCGGTCTTTTACGCTGCCTGCCGGATTGAAATACTCAAGTTTACCTATTACGCGAGCTTTAGCACCTTTGCTTTTGTTATAATTTGTCAGTTCCAGCAGGGGTGTATTCCCAACCAGATCCGTTAGTTTCTTAACTACTTTTT
>DAMCDT010000282.1:0-5158 GCA_032058265.1 Tannerellaceae bacterium | reverse complement strand
CTTACCCTATGCCTGACTATACAGGCGCAAAAAATCAAGCCTGGCGCTATCTGGCCGGATGATAAAAATATCCATATCAACGCCCATGGTGGCGGAGTTCTTTACCATGACGGTACTTATTATTGGTTTGGCGAACATAAAAGCGATACAACCAGTTCAGCCATGGTTGGCGTTACCTGTTATTCTTCCCCGGATTTGATCCGGTGGAAAAACGAAGGCGTCTCTCTTCCGGTTATGCCCGAAGGTTCCTATCACGATATTGAAAAGGGTTGTATATTGGAACGTCCTAAAGTTGTTTATAATGAAAAGACACGCAAGTTTGTCATGTGGTTTCATCTCGAGCTGAAAGGTCAGGGATATACGGCGGCTCGAACGGCGGTTGCCGTAAGCGATAAACCGGCGGGGCCTTATAAGTTCATCTGTTCTTACCGCCCCAATCCGGGAATATGGCCTGAAAATATGCCGGAAGAACATAAAAAACAGATTGTTTCCGAAAATGACTTCAATGACTGGTGGACACCGGAATGGCATAAAGCGGTAGATGAAGGATTGTTTGTAAGAAGAGACTTCGAGGGAGGACAGATGTCGAGGGATATGACAATCTTTGTCGACGATGATCAAAAAGCCTATCATATTTACTCTTCTGAAGAAAACCTGACATTGCATATTGCTGAACTGAGCGATGATTACCAGAGCCACACAGGTAAATACATTCGTATATTTCCGGGAGGACACAACGAAGCCCCTGCTATATTCAAGAAGGATGGAACATATTTTATGATAACTTCAGGATGTACCGGATGGGACCCGAACGAAGCCCGCATGTTCTCCTCAACTTCTATTTGGGGACCTTGGAAGCAGCACCCGAATCCCTGCCGCGGGAAAGACGCGGAATTAACCTTCCATTCTCAAAGTACTTATATTCTACCGTTGGCCGGTAAAAAGGATGCGTTTATCTTTATGGCTGACAGATGGAAGCCAAAACATCCTTCCGACGGGCGTTATGTCTGGTTACCGATCCTTTTTGAAAATGGATTGCCAGTTCTTGAATGGTTTGACGAATGGGATTTGTCTATCTATGATAAATTGACACCTTGCCCGGAAGAACCTTCCGTTCAGGAAGGGTACTCATTGGTTTGGAATGATGAGTTCAACAACGACGGTGTTCCTGACGCTAGTATATGGAGCTATGAAACAGGATTTGTGCGAAATGAAGAATTTCAATGGTATCAACCGGAGAATGCTTTCTGCAAAGGAGGCGTTCTTACCATCTGCGGCAAAAAAGAAATCGTACCCAATAAGAAATACAATGAAAACAGTAACGACTGGCGCATAAACCGGAAACAAGCTGAATATACCTCCTCTTGTTTAAAAACGATAGGTAAAAAGGAATTTCAATATGGACGTTTTGAGATCAGGGCTAAAATACCAACCGCGAAAGGTGCGTGGCCTGCGATATGGACATTGGGAAGCAAAATGCAATGGCCATCATGCGGCGAAATAGATATTATGGAATATTATCAGATAAAAGATATTCCGCATATTTTAGCCAACACAGCCTGGGGAACGGATATCCCTCATCAGGCAAAATGGAATACAGTTACCAGGCCATTCTCTGGTTTTATTGCTGAAGATCCGCTTTGGGCTTACAAATTCCATGTGTGGCGTATGGATTGGGATGAAGACGCGATCAAAATATATATTGATGACAAGTTAATTCATGAAACTTTATTAGAAAATACAAAGAATGGCTCGCTCGGCTCCGGTACTAATCCGTTCATGCAACCCCATTACATACTGCTCAATCTCGCGATCGGAGGAACAAACGGAGGAATTCCCGATGATTTATCCTTTCCCTTACATTATGAGATTGATTATGTAAGAGTGTATCAGAAAAAATAATATCCATATCTTTATCAAAATAATTATTTATATGAAAATCATACATACACTGCTTATCGCTGTTCTTACTTCTTTGAGTTTACCTTTAATGGGGCAGGTATCTTTTGGGCAGCCTGAGAAAATAAACAATGACTGGCTTTTCAAACTGGGAGATGTCGAAGGCTTTTTATCCGCTGATCATAAAAATTGGCAAAAGGTCGATCTGCCGCACGACTGGAGCGTAAAGGGACAATTAAGTCCTACTTTAGCCAGTTGCACGGGTTATTTACCGGGTGGTATCGGATACTATCATAAAACGATCCATATACCGGAAACAAAAAAAGGAGAGAAAGTATATCTTTACTTTGAGGGAGTATATAATCGCAGCGAAGTATATATGAATGGACATCTCCTCGGAAAACGGCCAAATGGTTATATATCGTTCATGTATGACGCGACGCCTTATATTCAATACGGAAAAGAGAATACGATTGACGTTAAAGTCGACCACAGTCAATCTGCTGATTCACGTTGGTACACCGGATCAGGTATCTACCGGAATGTTTGGATAGTATATTCTAATCCTGTGCATATAGCCCAATGGGGTATCTACGCCTATCCGGAATTAAATAAGAATAAGGGAACACTTCAAGTAGAAGTTGAAATAAGTAATCAAACATCAGATAACAGTAGTCTCACAATACAGAATGAACTTATTTCGCCGGAAGGCAAATCCATTAGTAAAAATTCAAAGAAATTAACAGCAGCACCCGGCCAATCGAATATAAAGACATCCCTGAATGTTACCAATCCGAGCCTTTGGGATATAAACAATCCGGCTCTTTACCAATTGGTAACTACCGTTCTAAAAGATGGAAAAGAGATCGACCGGACGGTAACTCAAACAGGTTTCCGGACTTTTACCTTTGATCCGGATAAAGGGTTCGCACTAAACGGGCGGTGGATGAAGGTAAAAGGAGTTTGTATCCATCATGACGCAGGTGTATTAGGATCTGCCGTACCCTGTGAAGTTTGGAAAAGGCGTCTGCTTACTCTTAAAGAAATCGGTTGCAATGCTATCCGTACAAGCCATAATCCGCAGGCTCCCGATCTGTATGAATTATGTGATGAACTAGGAATGTTGGTATTGGATGAAGCATACGATGAATGGGAATTTCCTAAACGGAAATGGCTCGAAGGATGGAATGTGGGGACACCCGGATTCCAGGGTTCTTATGACTATTTCGGGGAATGGGGTGAAAAAGACCTGGCAGATATCGTAAAGCGCGACCGGAACCATCTGTCGGTCTTCGCTTGGAGCATAGGAAATGAAGTCGATTATCCGAATGATCCATACTCGCACCCTGTCTTAGACGGGAAGACCGGTTTCACACAAGCGATGTTCGGAGGATACAAGAAAGATGCACCCGACGCGAATCGTCTCGGAGGCATTGCCAAACGTTTGGTTGCCGTTGTAAAACAATATGATAAATCGCGCCCCACAACAGCCGGTTTGGCCGGTGTTGCCATGTCTAACGAAACGGAATACCCGGGTGCGCTGGATATCGCCGGTTATAATTATACGGAAAGTAAATACGACGAAGATCATAAAACATATCCCAACCGCATAATCTACGGAAGTGAAAACCGTCATGAACTTTCAGCATGGAAAGCCGTAAGGGATAAAGAGTTCGTTTTCGGTCAATTCTTATGGACAGGTATCGATTACCTGGGAGAATCAGGTAGATGGCCTTCACGTGGCTTTTATTCCGGACTGCTTGACTTCGGTGGATTTATAAAACCAAGGGGTTATTACCGCCAGTCGCTTTGGTCGGAAACTCCAATGGCTTACCTGGGAACATATCCCACACCGGGAAAAGGCAGCCAAAGCCAGATGCAGGATGTCTGGTCGCAATTGGATGCGGAAAATGAAGGACAAAATTATGAAGAGAAAGTTCCCTCAATGGATGCCTGGCCGGTATGGAACTACCGGAAAGGACAATTGATCCGCGTTGTTTGTTATACAAACGCAGCCAAGGCACAGTTGATGTTAAACGGTAAAAATATAGGGCAACCCAAAGATTATGATGATACAACCGGAATCATCTATTGGGATATACCTTACGAAGACGGTAAGCTGGAAGTAGCAGGCCTTGATAAAAATAATCAAGAAATATCCCGGTATGCGATCCAAACCTCTGATCAACCTCACGCACTGACTATTGTGTCCACTGATAAGGAAGTTCCAAAGGAAAAAGGACTGGCCCAGATAGTTGTTCAGGTAGTAGACGAAAAAGGAGTCCCGATTATGCTATCGGATAACGAAATTACCTGTCAGGTTTCAGGACCGGCGAAGCTTCTCGGGCTTGAAGCCAGTAATAACAGCGATATGACCGATTATACCGACAATAAACATCGGGTATTCAACGGGCGCATCCTGGCCTATATCCAATCTACCGGTGAACCTGGCGAAATAAAAGTAAGATTTACTTCCCCCTGGCTGAAACCAGTAGAAACCAATATAAAAAGTAAATAAACAACTAATAAAGTTGTCATACTACCGGATTTGTGCCACCGGCTTGGCATAGTTGTGCCATGCCGGTGGCATTAATGTGTCTTCATGTTGGCACAACTGTGCCAATACGATGGCACAATATTTCTATAACGATTGATTTAATAGCTTTCTTCTTGTGATAGAATCAGATTGAATCATCTTCTGGATAAACCGTTCTAACTTAATGGAGTTTACCTCAAAAAAACTCATCCGTATATAAATGGCTTTTACGCCGCTTTGCTCATAAAGCCCGTCAAAGCGGTAGAACCATGTCGGCTGAATCAGGTCAGGCTTATAATTCCTGTCGAGTAATAAGCGTATAAACGATTGTCCCCGGTAATAAAACTCATCCACCTGCCGGATAGCGTCCCATTCAATTTCCTGCCGGATATTGGACAATTCCGTAATGCCGGTTTCCGTTAAAATGATATATGGTTTTTTATCAAATAAAGTGCCTATACCGAAGATTAAACAGAAAACCGCTAAAATAAAAAAACTCCATCCGATTACGTTGTTATCGGTAAAGCGGAGAAATAACCAGCCTGCAGTTGCTATCAAAGCACTTACGCCAATCATTAGTAACGACTTATTTCTAGACTTATATATGACAATTTCTTTATTCATCGAAGTTCTGAATTTACTTAATTAAAGGACTAGCTTTATTTGTAAAGTATTACAAATAAGAATGTAGGATAGTTCAAAAGTTATGAAGGTTTTTTGGTT
>DAMCDT010000281.1:0-5172 GCA_032058265.1 Tannerellaceae bacterium | reverse complement strand
TTGTACTAGTTGAGGACGTAAGAAATCTTTGAAAAACTCGATGAACTCTTCTTCTCCAAAAGTAACTTTATATGAACCATCAGCAGGAACAATTGCAAAGGAAGTATCCTTTCCATTTACTTTTTCAATCTTCACACCTTTGTTTAGTAAATCTTTTGCATTTGCTTCGAAATATTTTAACAAAGCATCTGCGTCGGCAGATTGAATCGTTAACTTCTCGTTTTTCACCCATTCTTTTGTTATTTCCAAAATGACTTTTTGCATAAAGGCTTTATCAGAAACAACAGCTTTTACATTCGATGTAGCAATTTCCCCTGTTATCAGGTTAGTCACTTCGCTTTTCAACGCTTCAACAGACTGAGTTGCAAATAGTTTCAATTCAGCTTCCGTGTTCTTTTTTAAATCTGCTGCCTGCTTTTCTGCATTTGCTATGATGCGCATTGCTTCGGCTTCAGCTTCACTAATAATCGTTTGCTTTTTGGTATTAGCTTCAGTGATAATTTTACTTGCCTCTTCATTGCCTTTTTCTACTCCCTCCCGGTAGATCTTTTCGGTAAGTTCCTGAATTTTTGTATCCATTTCGAAAATATTATTGGTTTTAATTTTGTGTTTTTCTCATATTTAATGCCTACAAAGTTATTCTTTTCCTCGGATTATCATTAAAATAAAGTTGCGAAATCCGAAAAAACAAATAAAATGATTCTTCTTCAACCTCACTTGGTTCAAATTGCACATATTGTGTTCATTATTGAAATAAGACAGGAAAAAAAATATAACTAAAATGTATTATTCAAAAATAGTACATTAATAGCATTTATTAGTACGATATTATAAATACATTTAAAAAAACTATATTACATTTGCATTTTAACATTATAGTTTGTACGAAATCTCACTTATTTTTATATGAAACCGCATCCTCTAAAAGAACAATTATCTACGAAATACTTCGTATCTGATTTTAATATAACTTTTACCTTAAAACAGGAAAGAAAAGGTAAGAACATACAAATCAAGGAAAAACACTTAAATCATTTAATCTTTTTATTAGAAGGTGAGCTTAATGTATCCTGTGATGATTTTCGCAATCACCTTTGCAAAGGCGGTGAGATGATTTTTATTTCCCGTGATTCAAACGCGGTGGCCGAATCATATACGGAAGTTAGATATTTAAGATTAAGCTTCAACAACCAGATAACCCTTTTTGACCAGGTCGAACTTGGAGGATTAAAAGAATTTAGTAACGAGAGAGATATTTTCAACAAACTCGATATCCGCCAACCTCTACAAACTGTATTGGACAGTATCATCTTCTATCAGCAGCAGAAGATACAAAGCCATGAACTGGACGAAGCCAAGCAAAAGGAAATCTTCCTGATGTTTAAAACATTTTATACAAAACAAGAGCTTGCCCGATTTTTGAAACCAATACTTAACCAGGATTCAGATTTTAAAGCTTTCATAATAAAACACTATATAGAGGCTAAGAATGTGGAAGAACTTGCCAAAATATGTAACTTATCAGTCCGTTCACTCACCCGTAAATTTAAAATTCATTTCAATGATTCGCCTTACAGATGGATGCTTAAACAAAAATCACATCATATAAAAGCTTTATTGGCTGATAAGAAAATTCCGTTACAACATATCATTAAGGAGTACGGATTCAGTTCTCCTGCTCATTTTACTACATATTGTAAAAAACATTTCGGGATCACCCCATCTTCATATAGGAAAGAACTTACAGGAAAGGTATAGATAATCTATATATAATTATAAGGAAGCGTCTTTATTATGAAATCATAGAGACGCTTTATGTTTTCTTCACGCATTTTATATGGTTTCCTCCTTAACACCATTTTCTCTAATTGAAGACATATATACACCGAGCAGGCACAATACCGAACATATAATAAATACGAAACGCATACTTGAAATTATTGGGAGTTAACATCAGTAGATAGTTGAATATTTCCTATTTGAAACGACATGCCCATTATAGCTATGCCTATTCTAAAGGCTTGTCCGGTTAAACGCATAGTACCGGTAGTTGCAGAGGCCATACTATAATTTCGTTTATCCACTGAACTCATGATTATATTAGAATTAGGAGAAGAAAACATTCCAAATCCAAGTCCTAATAAAACTAGCAAACTAATCAGAAAAATTAAACTTGTTGTTTCCGTTATAAAACATAAACCTATTAAACCGGCTGCAATGATCGCCATTCCTACCGTAGCTAAATAGGTTGCAGACATTTTATCTGATAATTTAAATCAATTGTAATGAAGAGTTATTTACACCCGGATGTAAATACTTTTATACCCAGGTGTAAATTGATTTTGGTTACAGCTAAAATAAAAATGATTTTAAAGCTTCCAAAAAATGAATTAGTCTTTATCTTTAATAGGTAATTCCGGAGGCGTAACAACTTCATCTTGTTTGTACCATGTTACCTTTTTGGAAAAATACATCGTGATGGCCAGAATAAAGAACAATCCGATACTTCCAATTAGCAATGCGATATCCTCAAGTTGTAATACAACATATAAGAATATATATAAAGCGCATAATGTGAACGCTAAAACTCCGGTTTGTATCTTGTTTTTGAATATACTATAAGCATATATAGTAATAAGTGAAATGGTGGCAATACTGGCAACCAGGTAGGCTATACCAAAATTAAGTTGTTCAGAAATAGATAACAAAAGACTATAGAATAAAATTAACGCAATCCCAACCAAAAGATATTGAATAGGATGAATTCTTTTCCTCGTCAACACCTCTACAAAGAAAAAGACCACAAAAGTAAGGGCAATGAACATGAGCGCATATTTGGCCGAACGCATATTTTGCTGGTAATGATCAACCGTATTGATCAGGCTTACACCAAATGTAGAATCATTGAATGAATCTACTTTATTATCTATCCAAATATCAGGAATACTCCGGTTGAAACGCAGAATGCTCCAGGTGGCATCAAATCCATTATCCGACGGATTATGTTCGGGACTAAAATTTCCGATGAAACTGGGAGAATCCCAATCTCCTGAAATATTTACTTTTGTTGTTTTACCAATAGGTATAAAATTGATGCTGCTGCTTCCGTTTAAATTCAGATTACATGTAAATGGTAATTTACTATCCGGTTGTATTTCTCCCAGATCATTTATATAGACAACTAATTCTTTACCTAAAGTGGTATGATTTCCTCCGGCTTCAGCTATATAATTCTTGTTATTGAACTCTATATTTAAGTTATTGGTTATTCCACGCAGATCACTGAAACCCATTGTCAGATATGCTTTATCCCAATGTATTTCCGTATAAGTTATCTTTTGGAAATCAATATTCTCAAATAATCCGGCGATATTGATTGTGCTTTTATATAGAATCGTTTTATAGATACCGTAATGTCTTTCTTCAGGAAATAGTTCGGCATTTATATTCAGGTTTTCAGGAGTTACCTGAAGGATATGCTGTTCATAATAAATTTTATTATTGACATCTTTATAAACGTCTGTATAGGGTATCGATAATACCGGTCCGCAAAGCGTTTGTGCATGGCTCCATTTTGCATTGATTTTTTCAATAGTTTCAATACTTCTGTATTGCCGTTCCCTTATCAGGCTCTGGATCATAGCTCCGGGTATCAATAAGAGAAGTATCAGAATACCAATAATTACCGCTTTTAGTGTGATTGATTGGGTGAAGTTCTCAACTTTTTTCATTTTTGCTTCCATAAGTTTGTCATATTAATAGTTGTAAAAGTACTTTGTAATTCAAAGTTTATGTGTAAAAAAATTATTTAATCAATTTCTCCAGTGCATCCAAGTGTTCTTTGAACTTACTCCTCCCCTCTTCCGTCACACAGTAAGTAGTGTTGGGTTTACGTCCGATAAACTGTTTGGATGATTGGATATAACCAATACTTTCTAAAGCTTTTAAATGGCTTGCTAAATTACCGTCGGTTAAATCCATTAATTGTTTCATTGTATTGAAACCTGCCGATTCATTAACTGATAAAATAGACATGATTCCTAACCGGATACGACTTTCAAAAGCTTTATTTAATTTGGATATGATATTATTCATTCTTTTTTCGATCATATTTAAAATGCATGACCAAACCATAGATAATATGGCAAAGCCCGAAACCTATCGTCCAGAATAGTATACCATTCCGCATAAATATTGCCGATAAAAGACCTAAGAGTATCTCGGTAAGCCCCAGATAATGAACTTCGTCATACGTGTATTTAGAGGCATTTACCAATGCCAGCCCATAAAATATAAGAGTAGCGGAAATGACCATCCTGATATCACCACGTAATAAAAATATCAACGAAAATATACCTCCTGCTAAAAGAGGTATTCCTAAATTATAAAGCGTTCTTTTCATGGTAGAATTAAACAGTTGCTGGTTATTCCTTTTAGCTTTTTTCCATGAAAAATAAATACCAAATCCTACGGATATCAGGAGAACAATCATTGCATCGGCGAACAGGATCATCAACTCCCGTTTGAAATTATAATCTGTCAATGACGGATCCCTTAATAAATAGAAGTAAGCAAAAGCAGCTCCCAGGATAGCCGCGAAACCTGCCACGACTCCCGACATACCACTTAATGATAAGAACTTTGACGATTTCTCCATCATTTCACGTATTGCCTTAATGTCTTCTAATTCCTTGTTCATAGATATTCATTAAAAGTACTTTGAATTGCAAAGTTAATAGCGTTAATTAATTCTCCAAATAATTTATGTCTTTTTTATTCGCTTATTGATTAATTTTAATTGGAAAGTATCTTTTGATATAACTGATCGGCTGTTTCATTAAATTCTTCAATAGCCATCCACGTAACCATTGCTTTATCATTGATAATATATAAGCGTGGTATGGTGCTGTTGGCAAATGTATCGAAGACCCTGCGCCCTATATCCAGATAAAAAGGCATTGTGTAATTTTTATCAGACCAATAGTCATTTACAACGTTAGCCTCTTCTCCCCTTGATATGGTTACCAGTAAACAATCCGGATTATCCTTCAATTTTTGCCAGACTTCATCGATAACCGGAAGAGCTTTGTTGCAATCACTGCATGTGGTTTCAAAAAATACCATTAGAGAACGTTTTCCTACAAAAGAAGAAGAAGCAAAACTATTCCCTTT
>DAMCDT010000280.1:0-5215 GCA_032058265.1 Tannerellaceae bacterium | reverse complement strand
ACAGGAATACATCCAAAGTAAAATAATGGATTATGCGAAGGAGCAGATACTTGGCACTAATAAAACAGTAAGCCAGATTGCCTATGATTTAGGATTCCAATACCCTCAACACTTTTCTCGTCAGTTCAAGAAAAGTACGGGATACACTCCGAATGAATATAGAGTGCTGAATTAAATTGAATCTATTTATGGAAGCAGGGAGTAAAAATATATCAAAAAAGCAGTAAAATAAGGATTATTTCTTAACTTTGCACCAAGTTAAGTCGCTCTTTATTTTATGCAAGAATGTAGCAAATCAGCGAAGTTCGCTCGTTTCTAAATCGTTACCTATCAAGAAAATATTTCTTGTAACTTGCTTACTCTTAGTCCAAAAGACAAAATTCTATGTCTTGCGACATGTATATTGAAATATATATACCTCACAAACCTCCACGTCGAAGGAAAAAAAGTTATCGTTTATTAACCGGAACAACAGAAGAGGCCAGCGGCCTCAGAGCATTAGCGTATGGCATCGCCATACGATGACGGCACAACCCTCCGCCAACGTTGAGGGCAACGCCCTCTAAGCAACCATCCTCCCGCCCCATTCGGGGCTCAATCCGGGGCGTCGCCCCACCTGGTCGGAATACTCCGGATAATCACATTACCTCCGGCTTCATTAAACTATGATAAAAAATGATAAACCTGCTTATACGGCAGGCCGCAGTTAAACATTCTTCTTTTTAGGGTTGTTCTACTTGCCCGTCAGGAGAGATTTTAAATCATATATTATAAACCATTAAAAGAATGAAGATGGAAAAAGATTTGAACAAAGGGTTGCATAACCCTCAGACAATGTATTATGAGAAGAAGTTTCCAAAACAAAAACAGGAATCTCCGGGGTTGCAGGAGAAGATGAACCCTGTGCCGGATTGCGGCGAGGAGTCGTACGTGGGCCGTGGACGCCTGGAAGGGCGGAAGGCGCTCATTACAGGTGGGGATTCCGGTATCGGCCGTGCCGTGGCCATCGCATTTGCCCGCGAAGGAGCAAAGGTGGCCGTTAATTACCTCCAAGAGGAACAGAAAGACGTGGATGATCTTGCCAGGGTGTTGGAAAAAGACAGTTTTGAACTTGTCCAGATTCCGGGCGACCTCAGGGACGAAAAAGAATGTATCCGCGTGGTACAGGAAGCCGATAAGAAGCTCGGCGGCCTCGACATCCTGGTGCTGAACGCTTCCGTGCAGTTTGCCCAGGACGATATCCTGAAACTTACGGCGGAACAGATCCGTAAAACATTCGAAACGAACGTTTATTCCGTGATGTATATGTCGCGCGAAGCCATGAAACTGCTTCCCGAAGGTGCTGCTATCATCATTACTTCGTCTGCCGAGAATTTCAGCCCAAGCAAGACGCTTGTGGATTATGCCGCCACAAAAGCTGCCCAGGTAGCTTTCGGACGCGCTTTTGCCAAACAGGCTATCGACAAGGGCGTACGCGTGAACATGATTTGCCCCGGTCCGATATGGACACCACTTGAAGTGGCAGGAGGTTTGCTGGATGACGAGGTGCCCGAACATGGACAGGACAGCCCGATGAAACGTTCAGGACAGCCTGTCGAACTGGCTGGCGCTTATGTGTACCTTGCTTCCAACGAAGCCAGCTATGTAGCAGGAGAGATCGTTACGGTAACGGGTGGTTCAATCGCTTAATATAGTTAACATAGAATATATGGAGAAAAAGTCTTATGTTATTGCCGGAACCTACACGAAAGATAAAAGCAAAGGTATCTATCTGTATGGCTTTGATCCGGAAAAGGGTACGATAGCTCCTGTAAGCATTTGCCCTGTTGCCAACCCTTCGTTTATTACGTGGGGTGGCAACGGCGGGCGCCTCTATTCGGTTACGGAAAACGAAAGCGGCAATTCGTATGCCAATGCTTTCTTGTTCGACCGTACGGGCGGTGAGATGCAGCGCCTGAACCGGAGGGTCACCAATGGTGAAGGCTCCTGCCATATCGCCATCGACAATCAGCAGCGATTTATCGTAACAGCCAATTACGGAGGCGGTAGCATAAGCGTTTTCCCCATTGAAAAGGATGGCCGTATAGCCCCCTTGTCCCAGTATATTACGTTTTCGGGAACCAGTAAACATCCAGAACGCCAGGAAGCCCCGCATCCGCACTGCAGCGCTTTTTCCCCCGACGGCAAATATCTTTTTGTTACTGATCTGGGAACAGATACCATTTATCGTTTCGACGTAGATGATGCGCCGGGAAACTCTTTCGTGAACGAAGACTCCCGCAAAGATTTCCGGGTAAAGGCAGGCACAGGCCCGCGCCATTTGGTCTTTGGCGCCAATGGACGCTGTATATATGTGATAACCGAACTTCGTGGAACTATCCTGGTCTACGCATACAACAACGGAGACCTCACGCTTGTGGAGGAAACATCCATTTGCGACAAACCGCAAGAAGGAGGCGGCGCCGTGGCCTTATCGGCAGACGGCAAATACTTATTTGCTTCCATGCGCGAAGGGAACGACGGTATTGCCGTATTTAAAACAGAAACCAACGGACGGCTATCCCGCCGCGGCTATTACAACGTGTCAGAACATCCGCGCGACATCATTGTATCCCCCGACAGCAAATATCTTTTGATTGCCGCGATGAATGACAATAGAATAGAAGTGTTACAGATAACCTCCCGAAAGGCATTAAAAGAAACCGGTCATTCCACGGATATAAATATGCCGGCTTTTGTAGGTTTCCTTTAATGGAAAAATAGTTTCCGGTTTGTATTTCAAGAGGAAAGACCTTTCCTCTCGTATGGTTGGAATAAAGATTAAATCATCTGAAGATTATTATCAAGTATCAACTCCCAATATCCGACATCCCGCCATTCGCCGAATTTCCAGCCGACCTCTTTCATGAAGGCCACTTGTTTAAAGCCAAATTTTTCATGTAGTCTTATGCTGCCTTCGTTGGGAGTACATATCCCCGCTATGAGGACATGTATATTTTTATAGTCGATGGTCTTGAAAAGATGATCATATAAAAGAGTGCCTAAGCCTTTTCCTGTCATTTCTTTCCTTAGGTATATGGTTACTTCTCTGGTGGATGAATATGAGCACCTTTCTTTCCATTTACTGATATAATAATAACCTGCAATTATCCCATCTACTTCTACAACATAGTAGGGAAACCCGTTATTAAGGATACCGACAATCCTTTCTTCCATCTCCCTAACCGTTACGGCAACAGTTTCAAATGATACGGCAGTGTTTTCTACGTAGTAATTGTATATGTCACAGATGGCAACGGCATCATTTATTTCTACTTTCCTGATAATATTCATAATGATCTACGTTTACTTTTTCTGAAGCCCCCGGTACAATTCCATTGTCTTTTCAGTCGATTTGCCATTGATGATTAACGGCAGATTGTTTTCAGAATAGATAATGATATAAGGGGTTATATGAGGATACACAAACAGGGTGGCGTGTCCTAATTCCTCGAGTTCGAAAAAACCTTTGCGGTGATTGCGGATACTTATTCCCCACATCTGGTGAACCGTTGCCGGTAAGCTGTCACTTAATGCTACTTCTGTTATATCTTTGAACGGGATACTTATACCGAAGATGTCTTTTATATCGACCCTCTCATTATTTACTGATATCCGTGCCGGCCTGATGGCATATATGCCAAATCCGGTTCCTACCGTAATAACGAGTATCACCAGTATTAAGGACAATCTGCTCTGCCTGTATTGTATAAAGTTTCCCGCATATTTGTATTGTACGATCCAATAAAGGATTACACCACCCAGTATGATGAAAATCATCATCACTCCTATCTGCGAGGCATACCCCATTATATTCAATATATAAGTACCTGCAAGTATAAGCACACCCATTGTAATGAAGATGGCCCTGATGTATTTCGGAAAACCTGATGCGATAAACTTTACGTGGTCTTCTTTACTCATTCTCTTATAACCCGACAAATACCTCGGAAACCACCCCATCAGTAACCCTATCACAATAAAAATCCCGCCGACTATATATTCCATGACTGACCCCATAATAATAGTATTGTTTAATGGCTGTTATATCATTCAACTCCAAAATTAGTGTTTCAATTATAAATGTCCTCATATCAGGGGGAATTTATTTACGACTTTAATAGAACGAACCTGTAGAGACGCAGGTTCTTGCGTCTCTATATCTGTCTGTTCCACATTCATAAAAGAACCACTGCCGATGGTGGTTCAAACCGTCTTGATACCCATTTTCCTTACTACCGCTTTTTCGATCTCTACGAGTATAAAGACGATTATTCCCAGCCCGATGGGATATAGCCACATATAGGGTTCGAGGGCATGGGTGCCCATGATGTTGTTCATAAAGGGGAGGTAGGTGACGGCCAGTTGTAAAACGATCAGGAGTCCCGATACAATGAAAACTACTTTATTGCTGAAAAAGTCTTTATTGAAAGCGAAGTTGGTACTCCGTGCGTTGAACAGGTGGAACATCTGGGTGATGACGATTGTATTGAGGGTTACAGTCTTCAGGATATGTTCTTCAACGGATTGGGCTTGCAGGTAAAGCGTCAGCAAAAGGGTTCCCCCACCAATAATCAGTGATACGAATATAATACGCCAGACGAAATAGCCGCTCAGCAATGGAGTCTTGGGTGAGCGGGGCGGACGTTGCATGACATTGGGTTCCATCTTCTCAAAGGCGAGGGCAAAGGAGATGGTGACCGACGTTACCATATTTACCCAAAGTATTTGAACGGGCGTAAGCGGCATGAGTGTTCCGAACAGGATGCTGGCGATGATGAGTAAGCTTTCTGCTCCGTTGGTGGGAAGCAGGAACAGGATCGTTTTCTTCAGGTTGTCGTATACACGGCGACCTTCTTCAATGGCAGATACTATGGTGCTGAAGTTGTCGTCTACCAATACCATTTCGGAAGCATCTTTGGTCACTTCGGTTCCTTTTATTCCCATGGCGATACCGACATCTGCCCGTTTGAGTGCGGGGGCGTCGTTTACGCCGTCGCCCGTCATGGCACAGATGGAGCCGTTGGACTGGATGGCTTTGACTAATTTCAATTTATTTTCCGGACTGGTACGGGCGAATATATCGTATTCGGCAGCAGCTTCCGCCAGTTCTTCATCCGACATCTTCTGGAGGTCTCTTCCCTGCAAAGCGTTCTCGCCGTCGCCTATGCCCATT
>DAMCDT010000279.1:3374-5222 GCA_032058265.1 Tannerellaceae bacterium | reverse complement strand
AGAGAATCAAATGATTACAAATTAAGGAGGGCAAATGTGTTCAAAACAGGAAAAACCTCAGATTTACTCTCAATTATTAATTATTTTATGTTTTTTTTTGATTATTTAAAATAACATTATATATTTGTATACCGTACGTACGATTTTGTTAGTTTACCCTTCTTGAAATTATTTCAACAGATAGAATGTCAATTAATTTAGTTTAATTTATTATGTAAATTTATTTAGTTATGAAAAAGAAAGTAGCGATTTTGTTGGCAGTTCTTTTTGTATCTGCCGGAAGTGTATGTGCAATACAGTGCAAACTAACCTGTTCTGATGGTAGTCAGCATATGTTCTCAGCGTGGAGTGCTGATGAAATGGTTGATATAGCATCGGTTTTATGTGATTAAGAAACTAAAAGGGGATGCATCAAAAGTTCAATTATTATATAATAAAATATGTTGTTCTTAAAAAACTATTTTCTGGACAGGATTATTTATAATTAGTTTATTGTCAATTGCTTTTGATGCGTCTTTTTGTTTATTTTTCATTTCAATTTTAATAATTTCACATCTAACATAATACTTAGAATCAATGAATAACAAGAAGGTCTCTGTTGTTGCAGCCTTGCTTTTTGCAGCCTTAGTTGCCTCAGCGCAAACAATAACAATAGTTCCGGGTCAGGATACTAGTGATTATTTTAAAAAAGCTTCTACTATTTCCTTAGATAAAAGCACGATGAAGGTAAGCTATCGTTTTGAAGTTCTTCACGACACGATTACGCCTGATGCCATCAAATCAGACAATATAATGGTATTACAAATAGGAGAGAAAAATGATAAATATTTTGATCAGTTTAGAGCCATGATGCATGAGTTCCTCACATCTGAGGAAAACAAAAAAAAGGATCCGAATGCAGTACTAAACGAGGGTATACAAATAGGTAAGGGATCATTAACCGATGTGATTTATTGGAATTATCCCACGAAAGGCGAATTGACAGTAACGACTCACATGCTCGGAGATCATTGGCTGTATAAAGAAGCCATCCCTAAAATAGCATGGCAAATGGAAGAGGGCAACCGGACGGTAGCCGGCTATGCCTGCCAAAAAGCAACCTGCCATTTATATGGACGGAACTATATGGCGTGGTATGCACCGGAGATTCCCATCAGCAAAGGGCCTTATAAGTTTTCGGGGTTGCCGGGTCTGATCTTACAGATAGAAGACGACCGCCAACAGGTTTCATGGACCTGCATCGGTTTGGAGAAGCAAGCCGAAGAGATCTTCTTTACCGAACAAGAGTATATAAAAACGGACAAAGCCCGATTCCTGAAATCATTTAATAATTTTAAAAGAGATCCGTTGACGCATTACCAGTCTGCGGGAAAGGTCACGCCAACTTCGGGAAAGCCCCAAAAAACTTTCCACTATAACCCGATAGAGGAGGAATGAACAAACTCGTTTTCGCAACATTGCTTTTTAACTGCCTCCCTTTTTGTACCTATTCCCAAAGCCTGATTCAGGGTACGGTTCTCAATGCGGAGAAGAAACCGGTAGATGGGGCCGTGGTGTCTGTCGTTGCCAATCCATCCACGATGATTGACTACATGATAACAGATGATAGGGGGAAGTATGCCATCAAAATAAAAGCCGACAGCCGGCCGTTGTATCTTTCCGTATCGTCGATGGGCTATGAGTCCGTGAAGCTGCCCATTCAAAACGAGTCGCAGACAAAAGACATCATACTCAAAACCAAAACGTTCGAGCTGAAAGAAGTAGTCGTAAATTCAGAATGGATATGGAAGCGAAACGACACTCTTGTCTATAGCGTGAATGCCTTTAAAAGCACGCAAGACCGTTCCA
>DAMCDT010000279.1:0-3364 GCA_032058265.1 Tannerellaceae bacterium | reverse complement strand
GCTGATTTGCTGAAGAAACTACCCGGAATCGAGGTGTCGGAAAGTGGGGCCGTTATGTATCAAGGCGAAGCAATCAACCGGTTCTATGTTGAGGGGATGAATTTGATGCAGGGAAAGTATGGATTGTTAACAAACAACCTTCCCGTGGATGCGGTACAGAACGTAGAGGTTATCGAAAATCATCAGCCTGTTAAAGCACTAAATGAAACGGTTTTCTCTGACAAAGCGGCGATCAATTTGAAACTGAAAGGAGGAAAAATGGAGCGCCCGGTTGGGGATATTATCGCCGGGACAGGCTTGGACGAGAACGACTGGCTGTGGCTGTTCAATCTCTTCGGACTGCAAGCTAATAAGACCAATCAGACGATGGCGATGTATAAGACCAACAACGCCGGGGTCGATATTGCCAAAGAAATGAATAGTTTGCTTTCGCCGGATGGGTTTGGATTGGGAGTTGCAGCCCCTACCGACAAGACCTTTTTCAATGAGAATACGTTGAAAGGCATGCAACTGGAAGACAAACGCTACCTGTTTAACCGATCGCATCTGCTTACGATTAATCACCTGAAGAAAATATCGGACGACAGGACCTTGCGTGTCAACGCAAATTATTTGAATGATGAACAGAAAGAGACGGCCGAACAAACGTTTGCTTATTATTCCGCAATTTCTCCGCTGTATATTGAGGAAATATCCAAGCCTGTAAAGGCAGTAAATCAAGGAAATCTCGTGCTCACCTATAATGAAAATGGGGAACAGTTTTATCTGAACAATAAACTCGATGGAACGCTGAAGGGAGACAAATTGCGTCATTCCATCTCTTCGGACACAGAGGTGAATCAAAAATACGGGCTGCCGGAATATAAAATAGGAAATGACTTCCAATTAGTAAAAATTTTAGGAAAAAGGGTATGGAATGTCCTCTCCAGAATAGACTACACCCATAAACCGCAGGAACTGACCGTAACGAACAGCCTCTATCCAGAAGCGCAAACACAGGAAATCACCTACAAAGGTCTTTATGCCGACCTGCAATCGTCTTACGGTATCACCCGCCAGAGGTCGAGTTTCCGCGTAAATGCGAAAATCATGTATCTGAATGAAGACCTGAACTCCGCTTTGCATTCGTCCTTTATCTCGGACAGCGCGAGTAATCAGCTATCCGGAAACCATTTACAGCTTTCCGTTACGCCAAGATATCAATGGCGCGACCAGAAAACAACGGTAGTCCTCGAGGCGGAGACAGCACAAAATATACTAAAAATAAACGATACGAAAAGCCGGAACGACCACCATTTTTCTCCGTTCGTAGTATCGCCTAAACTGAATATAAACAGAAAATTGAACTTGTACTGGGAAAGCTCCTTCAGTTATTCATACACCAAACAGTTGGGAGATATACGGGATTTTATGTCGGGATACATCCAGTACGACTATCGGAATTATGGTGTCAGGTCGGCCGTCTTGACTGAAAGAGAAAGGCATCTGGCCTCGCTTAAATTCAACTATAAAGACATCCTAAACGCTTTCTTTTTCAATACCTCGCTAACCTACACGAATGCAAACCGCAACTTGATGAACAAAATGCTGTTCAGCAGTGTGCAGACGATCAATACGGCTGTTGAACGAGATAACCGCTCGACCAACTGGATATGGAGCGGGTATGTAGGGAAACTCTTGAACTCAATCGGTTCAAATTTTTCCCTCACCACCAATGTGTCTTTAGGCGAGTCGAAAAAAATTCAACAGGAACAACTTTACCCGATTCGTACGAAAAACTACAATGCTTTGACGAACTGGACGACCCGGTTCAATGACGCGTTACAGGTGATGTACACTGGGTCGTTCGGGTACAACGAGCTCCGGATAATGTCGTCCGCTGGAAAAACAGAAAATCATAATCACATACTCTCACAAAAGATAATCGCTCATTTTGAAGCCAGTCAGCATTGGACATTCAGCCTCCATGGGGAGCACCTCTATACAAAATCGTCGGACGAAAAGGGGGAAAATCTATTCTTCGGCGACCTGAGTCTGAAGTATAGGCGTTCCGGTTTCGACGTTGTGGTGATGTGGAACAATATCTTTAATCAAAAGCGGTACAGGACAGTCGTGTATGACGAATTGAATGTCTATACATATAAATACAAACTGCGCCCAGCTAATTTGTTAGTCAGCATTTCTTATATCTATTAAACCAAAATTGTTCTTCTTTAGTCAGATAAGAGCGTTCTATTTTCTCAAAACTGATTTTAAAATTGGCAAAAGGATCTGCAAAATGTTCACTCGTGTTATTTATATAGAAGAATACAGCCCTGACATGCTGAATAGTCTTCATTGCATTGTTATTTCCCGATTTATATTTATTCCGCAGGAATAGATATAAGTCCTGAAGGAAAACCGTAGTAATTTCACGGTAAGGCATATCTTTTACCTTGCGTGTTTCTTCTATAAACTCACCCAACCTTTTTTAGCCAGTTTGTATCTTAAATAAGTGGTTAGTGTTACAACCGCTCCTATTTTTGATTTGTACTGTTCATTAAATTTATTGAAGTATAATAGTCTTACTCTTTTCTTCTAGGCCGAACAAGGCATTTTTAATCTTTTCCAGATGAGCATATCCATTTACATCCATTAGTTTGTTGTAATGCATGGTGCTTTTCCCCGAAAATTCTCTAAGGCATTTTTATCCTTGCGCCAAGGATATATTCATAGCCGGATTCTTCCAGTAAAGCCTTGTTGGAGGCAGAGATTAAGCCTGAGTCAGCAACTACCACCAATTGATCCAATTTGTATTTCTTCTTAAAATGTTCTAATACTGGAAGCATCGTATGGCCTTCAAACTTCTTGCCGTCAAAAATCTCATAAGCCAACGGGTAACCTCCTGAGCTTACCAGTAAGCCAAGTATGATTTGTGGATTGTGATGTCGACCCTCTTTGGAAAATCCAGTCTTTCTCAGATCATCTTCATCGTCTATCTCAAAATAAACCGTTGTCACGTCATAGAAAACAATCGAGATATCACCCGAGAGTATTTTAAGGGTATGAACATAGCTGATTTGCTGTACTTGTTCTTTTTGTGTTGTATGCAGCTTGTCTAAATAGCAGTAGACCTGGTGTACATCAATGAAGTGATGATAGTAACGGCGAAGATAATCGGTTGTTTTCAACTTGCTCACCGGGTAAGATAAGCGGGATAGCACCAACTGACGAAATAAGGTGTCAGGAATCTGATTAAAACCTATGAAGTCAAATAAGCGTCCCAGAACCAACTCAAAGCCAGCCAAGTGTAATCCTTCGATGTTGTTAAGTAAAGACTCAGCCTCAGAACGGCCGGAAGTGAAATCAAGTTCTTGCATCCCGG
>DAMCDT010000278.1:3196-5230 GCA_032058265.1 Tannerellaceae bacterium | reverse complement strand
GGAGTAACCAAAGCATGCGGAATACTGTTGATTTTTTTGTATATCCAACCGGTTTACGCAAGTTAATCTTTTCGAAATGATCAAAGGGCGTTACTGAAAGGTGTACATACGAACGCGTTAATACGACCAATGTATCACCTTTTACTGCTAAATCGGTAATCCTTTCATTGTTATCTAGTTTAGAGGAGATGTTATTCCACGAATTATTATCACCTAAAATGTATAGATCAAAGGTAGAAGCTGCGTAGTATTGATTATCAGATGCTTTAACGATATTACTAATAATTTGGTTTTCGGTACCGGATTTTAATCCTTTTGTAAAATCCGTAAAAGTTTGATGATTTGCATCGGTAAGCCAGATACCAGCGCCGCCAAACAAAAGCACTGAATCTGTTGAAAGACGGATACTTCCTTTTACCGAAGCATTATTCCAGTTATTATAATGATAATCGGAAGGTAACCAATTTCTGGGTATATCAATAGAAGAAAACGCTTTCCGGTGATTCATTATGATACCGGAAAGAGCAGACATGATAAGAAGAAAACACAAAATTATTCCTACCCATTTATGTGATACTTTCAGGAACTTCCTCATATTGCATCCGTTGAGTTGGCAAAATTAGTTGTATTTATCATACATATTTGTAACAAATGTTACATTTTCATACACCAAATACCTCAAGTTGCATGCAAATACAATTTGATCGTAAATAGGGTTGTTATCTATCTATTTTAAATGAATGAATGTTTTTTGATAACTTTCATTTTAATCCGATGTTGCATTCTAAAATAAGTATTAGCAGCATCCAATAAAATCATTAGGATGAATCAAATAAATGATTGGGATCACTTTTATAAATGATAAGCACCTCTTTAAACAATCATCTAAATGATTTGACTTAAAGACTGTGGTGTTTTGTTAAATATACCGAAATCACCTTTCGTTTATCGTAAATCAACCAAAAAACAGGTTTCGAAAATCGTATATTAACATCTCAAGCATAAATAAAACCGTATAAAATCAAATAATCAAAAAGCCCCCTAAATCACCCAAAGAGGGACTTTTTGTTACTATCAATCGTTTATCTCCTTTAGGGGAGACCAAGAGAGGTGCTTCTTTCTTTCATTTTGTATTTTTAAACTGTCAAATGCGGCCTATATTCGAAACCGGACTCGTATACGGGGACGAAAACGCGTCAGAATAGATCGCTAAATTATCAGAATGTTAATTTATCATTTTAATAATTTTATATATACCTTTGCGCCGGATTTACATACTATTAATTTATAGATGGATCAAAAGCTTTTCAAATACATAAAATGGTTCCTTCCGGTTCTGTTTATCACGTATTATTGTCATGTGACTATTTTTATGCATGCACACGTGGAAGACGGGATGGTTGTAATACATTCACATCCTTTCTCTGAAAAGAACGGGGGAGCTTCCCATCATCACAATTCCCTGGCAGAAATATTATTCTTCCATGATTTGTCTACTATTCAAACTGCCGGCGGGATTATGTTTCCTTTTCAATTAAATTTATTTGCAAAACAAATCCCTCAAAAAACGTATAATCCGGTTTATCCTGATTATTTATCTCCCATAAAGGGAAAGCTTTTTCTTCGCGCGCCTCCTACTATCGGTTAATATAATAGTTATATAACTGTCGTTGAGACATCATTATTCTACTACTATTTATTAATCAATACTTATATATCATAATGAATAAAATTATTTCATTGGCTTTATGCATATACTGTATATGTACAATAACAAAGGCCGAAGAACCTGCTTTGAATCCATCGGATGCAAATATAATCGGACATGTACTGGATAGTAAAACAGGTGAACATCTTTCTTTTATAAATATATTCCTTCAAGGCACAACAATCGGGACCAGCACGGATGCAACCGGACATTATTACTTAAAGAATCTTCCGGAAGGATCATTTACTGTTGTAATGAAATCCATCGGATACAAGACTATAGAGAAAAAGGTAACTCTTAAGAAAGGGTTAACGTTAGAAGTCAAC
>DAMCDT010000278.1:0-3186 GCA_032058265.1 Tannerellaceae bacterium | reverse complement strand
GTTGTCGTATCGGCCAACAGAAATGAAACCACCCGGCGGTTGGCTCCATCATTGGTAAACGTACTGGACTCCAAAACATTTGAAACAACTCACTCTACTTCCCTGGCGGAAGGTTTGAACTTCCAACCGGGTGTGCGTGTAGAAAATAATTGCCAGAACTGTGGTTTCCAGCAGGTTCGTATCAATGGATTGGAAGGGCCGTATACGCAAATATTGTTGGATAGCCGGCCAATATTCAGTGCTTTGACAGGTGTATATGGATTAGAACAAATCCCTGCTAATATGATTGAGCGGGTTGAAGTAATGCGCGGTGGCGGATCGGCTTTATTTGGCTCGTCAGCTATTGCTGGTACTATCAATATTATTACCAAAGAACCATTACGTAATTCCGCACAGGTAGCCCACTCATTAACAATGATTGGAGGAGACCGGCCGGATAATAATACAACATTAAATGCATCATTGGTAACCGACGATCATAAAGCCGGTATTTATATCTTCGGACAAAACCGTTATCGCGGAGCATACGACCATGATGGCGACGGATATACAGAACTGGGAAAGATCGATGCTAAAACATTAGGTTTACGTTCTTATCTAAAGACAAGTAATTACGCTAAACTAACATTCGAATATCATAATATAACCGAATTCAGAAGAGGAGGTAACATGTTGGATTTGCCGCCTCATCAGACAAATATAACAGAGCAAACAGATCATAATATTAACGGGGGAGGATTGAAATTCGACTTGTTCTCAAAAGATTATAAACATCGCCTGAATCTATTTTCTTCTGCCCAACAAACAAAAAGGGACAGTTATTACGGCGCCAATTTTGATGAAAGCGCTTACGGACATACGAATGGAATGACATTTGTTGGCGGGGGACAATATTCATATAACTGGGATAAATTACTATTTATGCCTGCTGAATTTACAGGAGGACTGGAGTACACCTATGATGACCTACAGGATGAAATGCTGGGTTATAACCGTGTAATTGAACAGACGGTACATATAGGAAGCACTTTTATTCAAAACGAATGGAAGAATAAACACTGGAGTTTCCTGATAGGAGGACGTTTGGATAAACATAACCTGATAGATAATATGATTTTTAGTCCGCGGGCAAATATAAGGTATAATCCAACGGAAGATATAAATATACGCGCCAGTTATTCAAGTGGTTTCCGTGCTCCACAGGCATTTGATGAAGATTTACATATCACTGCCGTAGGCGGGGATGTGGTTATTATTAACCTCGATCCGGATTTGGAAGAGGAAAATTCTCAAAGTTTTAGCGCATCAGTTGATTATTACCATCGTTTCGGAGCTGTTCAAGCCAATTTCCTTGTTGAAGGTTTTTATACAGATTTGCGAAACGTATTCATCCTTGAAGAAAACGGGCATGATGATAAAGGAAACCTATTGATGGAACGCCGTAACGGTAAAGGCGCCCGGGTAATGGGTGTCAATATGGAAGCAAAAATGGCTTATGCGTGGATGCAGCTTCAGGCAGGAGCAACCTTACAACGCAGCCGTTATAAAGAAGCTGAGCAATGGAGTGAAAATGAAAATATCGAACCACAAAAGAAAATGTTCCGGTCGCCGGACTTTTACGGGTACTTCACTTCTACATTTACTCCTGTAAACAGGTTGTCTTTATCATTGACTGGAACATACACCGGGAGTATGCTCGTACAGCACCTGGAAGGCTATATTCCGGAAGACAGGGAAGAAAAAACACCGGACTTTTTTGATTTGAATGTGAAAGTTGCTTACGATTTACCTATTTTCCGTTCGGTAACATTACAGGTTAACGGCGGTGTTCAAAACATATTCAATGCTTATCAGAAAGATTTTGATAAAGGGCCGGCTCGTGATGCCGGATATATGTACGGACCGGGTATTCCAAGAAGTTATTTTATTGGTTGCAAAATTAGTTATTAAAGATAATTTAAGAAAAATAATTGCAACCTACGGATTAGCTCTCTCGTCTTAAAAGAAAAAGATGACGTGTTATGATTAAAATAGAAGGATTAAGCAAGTACTTCCGAACAGAAGAAGTGGAAACAATAGCCCTTAATAATGTTTCCATGAATGTATCAGATGGTGAATTTGTAGCAATAATGGGCCCGTCGGGTTGTGGAAAATCAACCTTATTGAATATATTCGGCTTATTGGATAACCCCTCGCAAGGGAATTATTATTTAGGAAATGAGGAGGTTGGACACCTGAAAGAAAAGGAAAGGACACAGGTTCGAAAAGGAAAAATCGGTTTCGTTTTCCAAAGTTTCAATCTCATTGATGAACTGAATGTCTATGAGAATGTAGAGCTTCCTCTAACCTATATGAATATGAAAGCCTCTGAACGGAAAAAACGTGTGAATACCATTCTGAAACGCATGAATATCAGTCACCGTGCCAATCATTACCCACAGCAGTTATCTGGAGGACAACAGCAACGTGTTGCAATAGCACGCGCTGTTGTTTCCAATCCAAAGATCATCCTTGCTGATGAGCCTACCGGTAATCTCGATTCAAAAAATGGTTTGGAAGTAATGCAATTACTTACTGAACTAAACCAGGAAGGTACGACAATAATTATGGTAACCCATTCAAAACACGATGCAAGTTTTGCTCACCGGGTGGTTAATCTGTTTGATGGAAGTGTCATTACCTCGACTAACGGATATGCTTCATAATGATAGGAGAGAGGAGGCACTTTGGGTTATTTGATCCTGTCTCCGCAAAAGGCTTTTCGTTTACATTTACTGCAAAAGCCACCTATCCAGACAGCATCAAATTGCTCAATGGCTTCGTTTACAAGCGTTTGATCTGTTGTTAATATTCCCGCTTCAAAGTTGCGGGTATGTTCTCCTTTCATACCAATTCCCGCGCCTGTAAGGTTTGCCGATCCGATGTAGGCTGTATCCAGATCGAATATCATTAACTTAAAATGAACACGTGGACAAAGCACTCTTTCCAATCCGTGTGCCAATACCGGATATTTGTCAAAGTCTTTCCTGAAATTGGGTCCCGGCTCCTTTGCATGAATAAGGCGGATTTCAATTCCCCGTTGGATCAGGTCTGATAGTGTTTTTAGTAAAGGAACAGAAGTGATCCCTTGTTTAACATACAGGTCTTTTATATCCGCCGTGCCTATCCAGAGGATTTTCTTAACGT
>DAMCDT010000277.1:0-5278 GCA_032058265.1 Tannerellaceae bacterium | reverse complement strand
AGAATAACCTGGCCCTTGCCCTAAAAAGTAAAGTCGAATTAAGGGACAATTATAATACGGTAACCCTGCATGGAGCCGAAATGATGGTCGATAAACTACCCTTTACGGCAGACGGTTCTGTAACAATTCTTCCGGAAACAAAGAACCTGGGGATTAATCTGGAGATGAGCCTTAAAGCATCGGATATGAACGATCTCCTGGATTTCCTCCCTGAAACGTACACAAAGCAACTGAAAGATATTACGGCAAAAGGGTCTGTTCACCTCGATGCGATGGTCAACGGAGAATTAGGCGACAGTATCATCCCATCTGTTGACCTGCATTGCCTGATTGAGAATGGTTCCCTTTCCATGAAAGATGTCAAACAAGGTATTGATGAGTTGGAAATGGATGTGGATCTCCATATTAACGGTTACGACCTGAATGATTCCCATATTATTGTAGAGACGTTAAAAATAAACGGACTCAATTCGGATTTAGATATAAAAGGCAAGGTTACAGACCTGATGGTATCGCCTGCTATCGAAGCATACATGAAAGGCAATATCGATTTCACCCGCATTGCCCAGGATATTTTCCACCCTGATACCTTGATATTGAGAGGTGATATTATTGCCGACCTTGAAGCGTCTTTCCGGCTAAATGATATGCTCGACGGCAAATACAACAACATAAAGGCAATTGGAAAACTTGATATTGATACACTGATTGCACAAAGCAAGCCTTACGACTTGGATGTCTTTATTACAAACGCTCATTTTTTAGTGGATTCGACCAAATCGACAAGCCGTTTTATTGCAGGTGATAATCTGCTGAATGCCGCTTTAACGGTCGACAGTATGAACATCCAATTCAAAGAAGATATCAATACCAATATCAGCCGTTTGAATATAACGGCAAAAACATCACCGGAGATCGATACGACCTCGGTTATCGCCGTTACTTCCCATATAAAGATCGACCGGTTACGAAGCCGTTTGCCGGATTCAACCTGGGTAGTTGCCAAGAATGCCTATTTGCAGGGTGGCATCAGGCCTTCTGCCTCTAATAAGCAAATCCCGAATGTTATTGCCTCTATTACTGCCGATACGGTACGATTGTTCTCCATACCTTTGCGGACAGGTACGGTACTGGCGAACAGTAAATTCTCAGTAGAAGCCTTACCACTGCGCGATGCCATGCGCCAGCGACGACAGGCTATGAACCGGGATACAACAAGAACATTAGCAGCAAACCGCGACACAACCGCCAGACGTCAGCGGCGAACCCGGACAACTACCGGCCAAGCCCAAACCGAATCAACAGAAGGTTCTACACAACTGTTGCGTAATTGGGAAGTCCGGGGTAAAGCCGAATTTAATACTATGCGTTTGTTTAGCCGTCTTTTCCCGCTTCCTATGCGGATGGAGAAAACAAGCGTCCGGTTCGATACCAACAAAATATCTTTTCAGGACGCCCGTTTCCACGCGGGAAAGAGTAACTTCACCCTCACAGGGGAAATAAACAGTATCCGAAGGGCTATGTTACATGGTGGTAAACTGAACGGGAACTTTGAAGTATTATCCGACTTTATTGATTGCGGTGAGTTGCTACTAGCGGTTAATAAGGGCATGGAATATGCGGAACAACAACTATCCGGTTCTAATCTGGAAGCAGTTAAAAGCGGCGCGGTAGTCGATCTGGATATCGACGATATCCAGGGTACAATTTCAAAAGAAGCGACAGACAGTGCAGATATGGTATTCGTTGTTCCGGCATTCCTCGATATGGTTTTGAATATGAACGCCAAGAAGATAGATTACAAAGACCTCGAAATGGAAAACGTTATTGGCGAAATAGTGATGAGGAATCAAACACTAAACCTCAAGAAACTGGATTTGGATTCGAATATTGGCCATGCGAATTTAACTATGTTCTATTCGGCGAAAGACCAGCAAGGAGCTTCTGCCGGAGCAGATATGGAGTTAAAAGGTATCTTAATCGACCAGCTGATCAATCTGTATCCATCCATCGATACGTTGCTGCCGATGCTCCGTTCTTTTGAAGGTATTGTCGATTGTGATATGTCCCTCACCTGCGATATTGATTCTACCATGTCGGTAGTTCTACCTACCATCAATACAGCTTGTTTTTTACGCGGCAAGAATATGGTATTACTGGATGGCGAAACATTTACAGAGATATCGAAAACGCTAATGTTTAAGAATAAAAAACGGAACATAATAGACAGTATTTCCGTCGATCTGGCAATTAATGATAATAAGATTGAAGTATTTCCTTTCTTGCTTGAAATGGACAGATACAGGGTAGCTGTGGGAGGAACGCATAATCTGGATATGACATTTAATTATCATATATCCGTACTAAAATCACCTGTGCCTTTCAAATTAGGGGTAGATGTTTCGGGCGATCTTGATAATCCTAAAATCAGGATAACAAAATGTAAATATAAAAACACTTTCGACCCGGCAAAAGAACAGGATTTAATTGCCGAAAAGACGAGTATTCGTGAAAGTATCCGCAATCTTATCCGTAAACAGATTGTTGAAAATGCCCCCGAGTTGGCCGCGAATGATCAGCGAGGTGATTTCAGAAACAGGGAAACGATTCCCCCGCCTGTTATAGAGAATTAAAAAATAAACGGATATTACAAATTGTCATATTGTCAAATAAACCTGTAAATCCAGCCCGTATTTGGGCCCGGAGATAGGATCGGCCTGTAAAAACGCTGTATTTGACAGTTGAGGTTTGACAAATGGAAAGTGGAATCACGTTTATATGTCCATGCTGATACCCCACGGCAGGAAAGGTAACGAGCTATCTTAATTTGTGACAATAATCAGGCTTTTCTGTTGACAATTTATCACTCCCAAACCAATAGCCAATTACATCCAACCAGAAGAAAAACAAGCATTTTTTGAAGGAAAAACACCCTATCCGAACAAAACAAACAACCTTTAAGTAAAAAGTATACCAACATTTTTGAAAAAGGTAACGAGCAAATACATCAAACATCGTTATGTTTTGAATAAAAGTATACAAAGAAGTTCAACAAAGCTCGTTACCTTTTTTCAAAAAATCAGCAAATCTGGCCTGATTTTCTCCTGAATCAATGGTACAGGACAAAGATGAGGTTAGAGAAAAAGGCATCTTTCTTAAATAATGAAAGCGTAATGGTAAAATCAGGAGCATATTGTCAATAAGCATTTACCAAATCGACATCATAGGAAGACAATAATAAGCGTAAAAAAGAATTTTTATTACTTTTGCACCCTTTGATAATATAAAGTTAAAAAATTAGCCCCTGATGAGAACCTATATTGTTTCGACTGTCCTTATTTTGATAACCGGTTTCCTCTCTGCACAGAACATCCAATTACATTATGATCTGGGAGGTTCTATCTATAATAAAGACCTGGATGGCCGTCCGGCATTAACCTCAACCGTTGAAATGTTTAAACCCGATAAATGGGGAAGCACGTTCTTCTTCATAGATATGGATTATAAAAGCGAAGGGATTGTTTCAGGTTATTGGGAAATAGCCAGAGAGCTTCAATTCTGGAAACCTCCCTTTTCCATCCATATTGAATATAATGGCGGGTTGACGAAATCGTTCCCTTTTCAAAATGCCTACCTCGGAGGGGCAACTTATACCTATAACAGCAAAGACTTCACGAAAGGTTTTGCCTTTATGACGCTCTATAAATACATACAAAAACACAACAGTCCGCATAATTTCCAGTTGACAGCCACCTGGTATTTGCATATAGGTAAAAATGGTTTATGTACCTTTACCGGGTTTGCCGATTGGTGGAGGGAAGAATCATCCGTTGGAAACTTCATATTTATGGCAGAGCCTCAATTCTGGGTAAATCTGAATAAAATAGAAGGGATAGACGATAATTTTAACCTGAGTGTTGGAAGTGAAGTCGAATTAACCCATAACTTTGCCGAACGGGATGGATTTTATGCAATTCCTACCATAGCTATTAAATGGACATTTAACTAACATGATACAGAAATTATTAGGTTTTGAACCGAAAACAATGACCGTACGTACGGAGATCATTGCAGGACTGACAACTTTCCTTACAATGAGTTATATACTGGCTGTCAATCCCTCCATACTTGGAACAACAGGAATGGACAAAGGAGCTGTCTTTACAGCGACAGCCCTTGCTTCGGCTATTGCGACATTGCTACTTGCTTTTATGGCAAAATTGCCTTTCGCGCAGGCTCCCAGTATGGCCTTAAACGCCTTTTTTGCTTTTACTTTGGTAGAAGGGATGGGATATTCGTGGCAAACGGCTCTTACAGCTATGTTTATAGAAGGTATCATCTTTATCCTGATCACTTTTATAAATATCCGTGAGATCATATTAAACAGTATCCCTATGAACATGCGCTACGCCATATCGGCGGGCATTGGTATGTTTATCGCTTTTATCGGGTTGAAGAATGCAGGCATCATTGTGGCAAGTCCCGCTACGTTTGTTCAATTAGGCTCTTTTACTTCTGCATCTGTATTAGCTATGATCGGTATCGTTTTGAGTGGCGTATTGATGATCATGAAAGTAAAAGGAGCTCTGTTTTTCAGCATTATCATCTGTACTATTGCCGGTATTCCTTTGGGAGTAACACAAATACCGGAAGGTTTTCTTCCCGTCTCCATGCCGCATTCATTAGAACCAACCTTCTGGAAGTTCGATTTCACTGAGTTCTTTAGGCTGGACATGGCAATAATTATCTTTACGCTTCTGTTTATGAATATCTTTGATACAGCCGGAACATTAGTTGGCTTAGCTACAAAGACCGGGATTATGAAAGATGATGGAGAGATACCAAAGGTAAAAGAAGCTATGATGTCGGATGCAATAGGTACAACTATCGGAGCTGTATTAGGAAGTTCAACTATTACAACGTATGTCGAGAGCGCTTCGGGAATTGCTGAAGGAGGGCGGTCGGGACTAACTTCTTTTGCAACAGGCGTCTTATTCCTAATTGCTTTGTTTTTCGCACCTATTTTCCTTTTGATCCCCGGAGCGGCTACCACGGGTGCGCTTGTGTTGGTAGGCGTATTAATGATGGATGCTATAAAGAAAATAGATATGGAAGATATTTCGGAAGCTCTTCCTGCCTTTATTACCATCATCATGATGGTCCTTACTTATTCTATTGCCGACGGGATGATATTGGGTCTGCTTTGTTATGTGCTGGTAAAATTACTTAGCGGTAAGCACAAAGACGTTTCACTTGCTATGTATATTCTAGCAGGTGT
>DAMCDT010000276.1:0-5312 GCA_032058265.1 Tannerellaceae bacterium | reverse complement strand
GGAAAAATAACTGTTGAAATAAGCCTTGAAAGTGATATGAAAGTGAATAAAGGAAGCTACATAACACTCGAAAACAGTATGCTGAGTGGGGCGTCACTCCTAATAAATTTGAATAAGTATGTAAATGATTATATGAAATCCGGTGAAACCATCGAAGGACGTTTGGGAGATGATATGATGGGAGCCGTCCAAGACAAGATACTGCCAGGCGTAGAGGCTTTACTCCCGAAGATCGATTCGATCCTTATAGGGCTGCAAACACTGGTCAATCATCCTGCCTTATCCCAGTCATTAAATCACATTGAACGAACAACCGGAAACCTTGAGGTTTCAACACGTCATCTTAATCAATTATTAAATAACGACGTTCCTGTAATTATGGCTGACCTGAAAACGATCACCAGTAACTTTACTGAGGTAAGTGAAGAGCTAAAAGGTATTGATTTGACTACAACCGTTAAAAGTATTAATGCCACATTGGCCAATCTAACCTTGACTACCGACAAACTAAATTCAAAAGACAATAGTTTAGGATTACTCCTAAACGACAATTCCCTCTATAACAACTTAAATGGAACATTGAATAATGCATCCCAATTATTACTTGATTTAAGGGAAAACCCTAAAAGATATGTTCGTTTTTCAGTGTTTTAAAAATTGTTCACGTAAAAGTCATTTTTTCTGTAATTTAGATTCATTCCAAGTTTTACTATTTTAATAAAAACCCTTTTAAAGTTCTTAATAGCTTTATTGTAAATAGGATAATGAATGTAGGCTAAAAATGAGAAATTATTATGAGAAGCAACCCCATTTTTTGTTAAAGACCTTTGTTATAGCGGATTCTATTTTATGAGATATCGTAAAAGATTCTGAATCCCAGTGAAATATATGTAATCTTTTGATTTTAAGAACAATAAAAAAGAAAGAATAAGCCACGAATCATGGTGCCTTTTTTTTTTGCGATATATTTAAGAACTTTGTATCGTGGTTCGCAAGTAAAAATAAATAGTTAGAGTTAATTGTATTCGAAAATGCAGAATGATTGTAAAATTTTGTGGGAAAAATGCTTGGTTGTTATTAAAGACATTGTTCCCGAAGCCGTTTTTAACACTTGGTTTATGCCGATTATACCATTATCTTATGAAGAGAACAAATTTACCATTCAAGTACCGAGTCAATTCTTTTATGAATACTTGGAGGAAAAGTATGTTAATGTTCTGAAAGTAACTATTTATAGGGTAATTGGAAAAGGCACTATTCTTAATTACCGCGTTGTAGTTGATAAAACTACAGGAGGAACTGTTGATTATCCTACAGAGAACAGTTCGGTAGCAATTAAGAAGATAACTCCCAAGGATGCAAATAAATCACCTATTCCATTTGTTCAGACAGCTCCTCAGGATTTAGACCCTCAATTAAATCCTAAATATAATTTTGAAAATTATTTCGAGGGAGCAAGTAATCGTTTAGTTCGTATTGCCGGTGAAGCTGTTGCCAAAAACCCCGGAAAGACAACCTTTAATCCATTGTTCATTTTCGGCCCTTCAGGGGTTGGAAAAACACATCTTTGCCATGCGATTGGTACAAGAATTCGGGAATTACATCCTGAGAAGAGAGTGTTGTATATATCAGCTCATCTTTTTCGTGTTCAGTTCACAGATGCAATCAGAAAGAATGTAACAAATGATTTTATCTATTTCTATCAGAATCTGGATGTATTGATAATTGATGATATCCAGGAATTATTAGGAATGGATAAAACGCAAAATACTTTTTTCCATATATTCAATCATCTTCATCAATTAGGAAAACAGTTGATATTGACATCTGATAAAGCTCCGGTTGATTTATTAGGAATGGAAGAAAGGTTAATCACACGTTTGAAATGGGGTCTAACGGCTGAATTATTACGCCCGGATATTGAATTGAGAAAGAAAATATTGAAAAACAGGGTTGACCATGACGGAATCAAAATATCGGATGACGTTTTAGATTATATTGCTAATAATGTCACCGAAAATATTCGTGATCTGGAAGGAGTACTTGTTTCATTAATGGCTAATTCAGTTATCAATAACAGGGAAATCGATCTCTCACTGGCAAAACGTGTTATCGGGCAATCAGTAAGGATTGAAAAAAGACAAATTTCCGTACAAATGATCCAGGAAATTGTATGTAAATATTTTAACCTTGAACAATCCATTATACAAACCAGTTCGAGAAAGCGTGAAATAGTGCAGGCTCGTCAAATAACAATGTATCTTTCAAAAAAATATACAGATTGTTCTTTTGCCCACATTGGAAAAATTGTCGGTAAGAAAGATCATGCGACTGTTTTACATGCTTGTAAAACAATTAAAGATCAAATTGAAATCAATAAATCCTTTCGTTCTTCCATTGAGGAGATTGAAAACCGATTGAAGAATTAAATATTTAACAAGTATTATAAAAGGAGATGTTTCATGCAAACATCTCCTTTTTTTGTATCATAAGGCTTTATAGGTTTACTTTTTGGAAAACTTTTTGCAGATTGAAAAATTTTAAATACTTGAAAACAAAATGATTCTTTCATTTTTTGGGAAACTTTTCAACAAAAATCGTTTTTGTAGTTGTATAATTTGTATAATCCTAAAACTATCACTAACATTGCACTTAATTAATCGACCGATAACATTATTAATGCAGTGAATCAAAAAACTTACACATTTGACGAAGCTTTCCATGCTTCTTTAGATTATTTTACCGGTGATGAGTTAGCCGCCAAAGTATGGGTTAACAAATATGCACTGAAGGATGCATTTGGGAATATTTATGAAAAATCCCCTGATGATATGCATCACCGTTTGGCAAAAGAAATTGCACGTATTGAAAAAAAGTATCCTAACCCTTTATCGGAGAAGGAACTTTTCAACCTCTTTGACCATTTCCGTTATATCGTACCACAAGGAAGTCCAATGACAGGAATTGGAAATGATTTTCAAATTGCATCCTTATCGAATTGTTTTGTAATTGGTTTAGATGGAGAAGCCGATTCTTATGGTGCGATCATACGGATCGATGAAGAACAGGTTCAACTGATGAAACGTCGTGGAGGCGTTGGTCATGATTTGTCCCATATACGTCCGAAAGGTTCTCCCGTTAAGAATTCGGCACTTACCTCAACAGGATTGGTACCTTTTATGGAGCGTTATTCCAATTCTACCCGTGAAGTAGCACAAGACGGGCGTCGCGGCGCTTTGATGCTTAGCGTATCGATCAAACATCCGGATTCGGAATCGTTTATTGATGCTAAGATGACCGAAGGTAAAGTTACGGGAGCAAATGTTTCTGTAAAGATTGACGATGATTTCATGAATGCAGTTGTAAATGGAACCAGGTATAAACAACAATACCCGGTCGATTCAAATCAACCTACAACCGTTAAAGAAATCGAAGCTGCTGAATTATGGAAAAAAATAATTCATAATGCATGGAAATCTGCAGAACCGGGAGTTCTCTTCTGGGATACCATTATAAAAGAATCTGTTCCCGATTCGTATGCTGACCTGGGATTCCGTACTGTATCAACAAACCCGTGTGGTGAGATTCCGCTTTGTCCTTACGACAGTTGCCGTTTACTTGCTATAAATTTGTACTCTTATGTTGAGAAACCTTTTACGAAAGAGGCTTATTTCAATTTCGAATTGTTTAAAGAACATGTAGGTTTAGCTCAACGTATTATGGACGATATTATAGATCTGGAATCTGAAAAGATTGAAAAGATTCTTGAAAAGATAAATGCTGATCCAGAATTGGAAGAGGTTAAACAAACCGAACGTCATTTATGGGAAAAGATTCAGAAAAAAACACTACAAGGCCGTAGAACAGGCGTGGGAATCACTGCTGAAGGAGATATGTTAGCCGCAATGAATCTTCGTTACGGAACAGAAGAGGCAACTGACTTTGCCGAAAACATTCAGAAAACACTGGCATTAGCGGCTTATGGTTCTTCCGTAAAAATGGCGAAAGAACGTGGGGCTTTTGAAATTTACGATGCTAAAAGAGAAGAAAATAATCCTTTCATAAATAGATTGAAAGAAGCCGATCCTGCCTTATATAAAAATATGGTTAAATATGGACGGCGCAATATTGCCTGCTTAACAATTGCGCCTACAGGAACAACCAGTTTGATGACACAAACGACTTCAGGTATTGAGCCTGTATTCTTACCGGTTTATGGACGTAGGCGCAAAGTAAACCCAAATGACGCCTCCGCACGAGTTGATTTCGTCGACGAAACAGGAGATGCTTGGGAGGAATATACCGTGTTCCATCATAAATTTGTTACGTGGATGATTGCCAACGGATATCCTGCATCTAAAAAATATACACAGGAAGAAGTAGATGCCATGGTGAAAGAATCGCCATATTACAAAGCTACTTCAAATGATGTGGATTGGCTTCAGAAGATAAAAATGCAGGGACGTATGCAAAAGTGGGTGGATCACTCAATTAGTGTAACAATCAATCTGCCTAATGACGCTTCGGAAGAATTAGTCAATGAGCTTTATATCGAAGCATGGAAAAGTGGTTGCAAAGGTTGTACGGTTTACCGGGACGGTTCACGTTCGGGAGTACTGATAACAGCAGAAAGCAAAAAGAAAGATGATTGCAATTGTATGGAACCACCGATCATTGTTTCAAAACGCCCGCGTGAATTGGAGGCTGATGTCGTAAAATTCCAGAATAATAAAGAAAAATGGATTGCTTTCGTTGGTTTACTAAACGGACGTCCTTATGAAATATTTACCGGTTTGGCCGATGATGACGAAGGAATAATGTTACCGAAGAACGTCTCTAAAGGAACCATTATCAAAAGTTATGATGAAGATGGAAACAAACATTACGATTTCCAATTTAGGAATAAACGTGGTTATAAAATGACAATCGAAGGATTGGACGGTAAATTTGATCCTGAATATTGGAACTATGCTAAATTAATTTCCGGTGTACTTCGTTATGCCATGCCTATCGACCAGGTAATAAAATTAGTTCAAGGTATGGAACTGGACAATGAAACGATTAATACATGGAAGAATGGAGTAGAAAGAGCACTTAAGAAATATCTTCCTGATGGAACAGAAGCTAAAGGAGATAAATGTCCGAATTGCGGTTTTGAAACAGTCATTTTTCAGGAAGGATGCCTTATTTGTAAAAATTGTGGTGCTTCCAAGTGTGGTTAAAGTATCTGTCAAATATATAATTTAATCATAAGATGCGGAGATTATTCTCCGCATTTTTTATACATTCGCAATAACAACTAAATGAATTAG
>DAMCDT010000275.1:0-5344 GCA_032058265.1 Tannerellaceae bacterium | reverse complement strand
TGAGACTAATAAGGAAAACGATGTTCTCTTCCAAAAGATCGGCTATTGTAAACAGATGATGGGTGATATTGATGGTGCTTTGGATGCGTATTTATATGCCGATCTGATCAATTCGGAAAGCAAATGGGTGATACGCCGGATAGCAGGATGTTACCGTACATTAAAACAACCGGATGAAGCATTAGAGTATTACAGGCGTTATGAAGAACTAAATCCGGATAACTTATCAGTACAAATAAGCATAGGGCATTGCTATCTGGAGCTTAAAAATTATAACGAAGCACTGAAATATTACTTCAAAGTGGATTACCTGGATAATAAAAGCCATAAGGCATGGCGTCCGATAGCATGGTGTTCATTTTTGACGGGGAAATACGATCAGGCTCGTAATTACTATAATAAGATCATTGAAAATCAACCGAACTTACAGGATTTATTAAACGCAGGACACACCGAATGGGCATTGCAAAATATAAAAGGAGCGATTGCTTTTTATAAACAGGCGATCCGGTTGGAAAATAATGATTTTTATAAATTCCAGGAACAATTCTCACAAGACATTCCTGATCTCGTTGTGGCAGGTATTGAAGAAAGTGAAGTACCTTTAATGCTCGATCAGCTTCGATATGCACTGGACGGTTCTGTCTAATCAATTATTTTTTATAAAAAATGATGTACATTGTTCTCCAAAACGATGTACATTATTTTCATAATTAATTACACCATTTTGTGGCTTTACGTAATAAATCTCAAAAAGTTATTGGCAGATTGTAAATGATCGGATTTATTTGAAACGCTTATCAAACTCATCTTCCGATATAATAGATAATATCGTTTTACCATCTGGTGTGTATGTAGAAGACGAAGATGAGAAAAGGGAAGCAATCAGATGGTCCATTTCCTCAACTGAAAGAGCTTTACCCGGATGGATAGCCGCTGCTTTAGCCAGGGAAAGTGCTATCGCTTCATACATTTCTTCATGGACATCACTTCCTGTTTCGATCACATGATTTACTGCGTCTTTTAACAAAGAGGCAGGATCAACATTTTCGAGGCCTGAAGGGATTCCATTAATAGCATAATTGTTATTACCCAGATTGCTTAAATCAAACCCAATATAATAGAGGTCTTCCATGATAGATGGCAAAACCGCCGACTCGGTATTAGTAAACTCAACAATCTCAGGGAAAAGTACTTGTTGGGAAGTTCCTTTCTGTTGACGAATATTAGTGACGTACTGATCGAATAAAATGCGGACATGCGCACGATGTTGGTCGATCAATGCCAAACCTGATTTCAAAGATGTAATAATATAACGCCCTTTATATTGGTAACATATACGTGATGATTCCTTGAATAAATCATCTGCTACGTTTAATTCGACGGGGTTGGCCGTCGATTGGCCCGGGTTTAGTTGATCCTTTGTTTGGATGGATGCCCTGTCCTCTTCAAATTCATTGTATAGTTTGGACCAGTCAAATTCTCTTTTGGGATTTGAAGATATGGAAGATTGATCAAAAGGATTGTAATTTGTGTTGATCTGGACATTCGGTGTGCGGATAGAACCCATATCTTTATTGGATGGGTTGTATACCGGAATATCAAGTGCATCATCATTGCTGAAGTCGATGGATGGTATCGAACTGGATTTTGCCAGTGATTCGCGAACAGCAGCAACAAGTATTTGCCAAACAGATTGTTCGTTTTCAAACTTTATTTCTGTTTTGGTCGGATGTATATTTACATCGATTGAGGCCGGATCAAGTGTAAAGTAAATAAAGTAATCGGGCATTTCTCCTACCGGTATCAGTTGGTCATACGCTTGCATTACTGCCTTATGGAAATAAGGATGCTTCATGAACCGGCCGTTCACAAAAAAATATTGCAAAGCACCCCGTTTCTTTACCGTATCAGGACGTCCGATAAAACCGGAGATAGTTATGATCGATGTTTGAGCATCTATAGAAAGAAGCCGCTGGTTGATATTCTTTCCATAGATATTTATGATACGTTGGCGTAGTCCCGACTCCGGAAGATTAAATATCTCCGTATCATTATGATACAGAGATAAAGCAATCTGTGAATTCACCAGGGCGATCCGCTCAAACTCTGTAATAATATGGCGAAACTCTACCTCGTTTGACTTTAAGAACTTACGTCGCGCCGGAACATTAAAGAAAATATTCTTAACAGAAAAGATACTCCCTTCCTGACATGTTTCAGCTTCAATACTTTGCAAAGCTGATCCGGCGACAGTGAGGCAAGTTCCCAATTCCGATCCTTTGGGGCGGGTACGCAATTCAATATGGGAAACCGCGGCAATCGAAGCCAATGCTTCCCCACGGAATCCCATGGTATGTAAATTAAATAAATCGTCAGCACAGGTAATTTTAGAGGTTGCATGACGTTCAAAAGCCATACGGGCATCTGTTTCAGACATACCTTTTCCATCATCAATTACTTGAATTAATGTTTTGCCAGCGTCTTTAATATTGACTTGTATATTGGTTGCTCCGGCATCGACAGCGTTTTCAACTAATTCTTTTACAACAGATGCCGGTCTTTGTATTACCTCTCCGGCAGCGATCTGGTTAGCGATGCTGTCCGGTAGCAGATGAATGATATCGCTCATTTGAAGAACATATACCAAAAGACAACGATAAGTAAAACTAATATAATAATTAATTTCACGGTTTTATATTTGCGACTACGCGGATCATCGCCCCTCATCCTGCTTTTTTTGAGGTGGGTAGTCCCTTCTATAAATGTTCCTTTGATATTGGGTTTATATTCTTCGTCGGGTATTTCCATCCCTAATTCACGTTTGATTTTGAGCGTACGTTCCTCTAAAGCTTCTTTCCTTGGATCCCAATAAATAGGTTTATGGTCAAACTGACGAGGTTTGCGTACATTATAAAATGAGAAAAGTGCCATAATAAATAAATTAAAATAAAAACTAAATGCTAATGTACGAATTTATTACTTCTTTTTGGTGCATCCCCGGCTTTTCTTTTTACAACCTGATAGATGTCATCTTTATCTTTTGGCCTTAAATAATCAAACCAAAAGAAATCTTTTAGAGTTTTCTGCTCGGGAGTCAGGTCAGGAATAGGGGTTAATGTTCCCTGTACTTCCGGCCACAATTTCAATTTCTCCAGTTTGTTTTCTTTCACCCAGATAGACAGATAAGCACTTTTGGTCTCGTTTAGTCCGATCATTGCACCGTCATCTTCCAAAGGATAAAAGATAGATTCAGCATTGCCGCTTATATCGATCTGGCGTACTGCCTGTCCTTCAAAATAAGCTTTTAAGTCATTTCCTTTTAGCTGGTTATAATAAGATGAATCGACGTGCTGAATGGCAAAAGCAAACTGAATAACATGTGCGTGGTCAATAGTGCTATCGTTCAAATAGACCAGTATCGTATCGCCGTATAGCTGATACTGTTCATTCCACACAACCGGTTCCGTATACATATACAAAATAGAATCACGCGTATTAAACTGCATAGAATCGCAAACACCTTGCAGATCTATTCTGAAAAAACGTACTCCGTAGTAGGCTTTTATTTCGCGGTATTCCGAATCAATGGTTGTCATTAATAGCGTATCTGCATGTAAATATAACGTATCTCCCTGCGAATATTCCATAAAACGTGCACTGTCGGTCGCAAATGCAAACTCCGTCTGGTCATTGTAGTATCCATACTGTCCTTCCAGAATTACCATCTGCGCCGTATCCCTTAGATGCATGTTGCCAAATACTTCTGAATAGCCGGTACTACGGTCATATAAAATCGAATCTCCTATTAGAATACGATCACCTGAAACAACTTCCGAACGGTCAAGTAATAAAGAAACATTTGTTTCCGTATTATACCATCCCCGTGAAGAGTAAACGGTTCCGCTATCCGATACAATCTCAGAAGGTCCGAGAATAGTTGCTATTTTACTTTCTGAATTATAATGCAGCGTATCTGAGTATAAAGTAAACTGGGGATTAAAGAGCGTTACACTATCATTAAATACGGCAAGTTTGGTATCCGGAGAGTACTGCCCGTAATAAGAAGATAGCTCGTTTTCTTCATCTACGATCAAGCCTCCTTCGAAATAATAACCGATATTAACAGCCCGGTCATAATTAAGGCTATCGGTAAAAAGGGTTACTTCATTATTTTCCATCCTCACATTCTCACGTAAACGGGCAAGTTGCGTATTGCCGTCGTAATGCAACCAATTTCCATAAATAAATAAAGTATCGCCTTGTTCCATTCTTACATTACTGAATGCTTCCAAAGAATTGGAAGCTTCGGAAAAATAAGCGCTATCACAATACATATAAGCACTGTCATGCCGGAACACAACATCTCCTATTAATACTCGGATGTCAGGGTTGAAATCACTGTCAAACGTTAAAGTGTTGGCATGTTCAAGATATACTTTGGTAGTATTTGAGGCAATGGTGTCCTGCGTTTGTGCATTTACACAAAAGAAAAGCAAACAAAATGCTATACTAAAAAATAACTTCGCTGTTCCTTTCATTCTTTAACCCAGCCAGGATACTGGAAATCGCACTTGCCCCATCCGTCACTTATACGAACATAGGTCGTTTTTTGTTTTTGTCGTATCCAATTATCCAGTAGTTCCTCTCTTTTCTTAGCTTCGACAATACTCTTGAGTGCCTGATAGTCATCAGACATATTTGCCTTGTGCGCTTCTGTACGTGCCTTTAGTTTAACAATAGCTACCACTTCCTTTTGTTTGTTCGTCAACATCTGGAAAGGTTTGGATATTTCACCTACCTGCATGTTGTAAACAACTTTCCCAATTTCCTGAGGAAGTTCCTGCATTTCGAATTTAGGCGTACCCATATTATTGCTTTCATAATTCTGGTTTACCATTAAACCCTTATTATTTCGGGTATCTTTATCATACGAAACAAAGGTAGCAGCGTCTTCAAATGAAAACTTTTCAGACTTCAAATCCATATACAAAGAATCCAAACGCGTCATGGCTTCATTTAATTCCTTTTCAGCCACCCTCGGGCGTAATAAAATATGGCGACAATTGACACGGTCACCACGTTTTTCAATTAATTGGATAATATGAAAACCGTACTCTGTTTCAACTATGTTCGATACACGCTTGGGATCACTTAAATTGAAAGCAACATTCGCAAACTCTGGTAATAACTGTGTTTTCCCCATAAATCCAAGTTCTCCACCACGCAAAGCAGATTCTTTATCTTCAGAATACAAACGGGCCAATGTCGAGAATTCCATCTTACCGGTAGTTATTTGTTCCGTAAAATCACGTAGACGTGCCTTAATTGCGTCCGTTTCTTC
>DAMCDT010000274.1:0-5486 GCA_032058265.1 Tannerellaceae bacterium | reverse complement strand
CTTCTAAAGCTGCTTTAGAATGTGTATGGCCTTCTCCGCTATGAACATTCACCCGGTATGAACGTAATTCTTCATTATCACTGAATTCAACTTCAACGGTAAATGTTGTGCCGACTTTTATTTCAGCTTCATTTGCAGGAGATACAATATTTATGGATGGCGCTTGTGTATCCCCGTCTTCAGAGCAAGCGGTGAAAATAGTAGTAAGTATTAATAATGTAAAGATGGAATAAATTGCTTTTGTTTTCATTTGAATATACTTTTAAAAGGAATTTTAATCATAACCTGAAAGTTTCGTCCTGGTTCGGGGATTTCCACTCTCCTGTAAAAACTTAAATGGTTGTAATAACGTTTATCCAACAAGTTACGTGCTGACAAAGTTATTTCAGTTGTTGTTCCACCAATGGGAACAGAAAGGTTGACACCTGCATGCAATAAATGTGCACCGGGTGTAGGTTCTTCATTGCGATCCGTGCGATTCTGATCTGCGATAAAATGATGTTCGGCATAAATCTCTATATTCTTTCGCTTCCATGATAACATATTACGTAGCGACGCCGGGGGAGAAAAACTCAAAGGTATATGCTGGTCACAATTATACGTATAGATGTATTCACCGGAAAGTTTATAGCTAAAATAGTATGGCAATAGTACATCTATGCTGGCTTCCGCACCGGCAAACAACGCTTCCGCACCGGTATATTGGTATATCTGTCCAGAATGTGGAAGGATAGACCATTCTCCTTTCGGTTGCAGGTAAATATAATTCTGAAACCAACTGATAAAAGGGGAAATGTTTACAGTGATATATTTACCAAACCAGGAATAAGCCATATCAAGCTGCCATCCCATTTCCGAGTCGAGCGTAGGATCGCCTTGCTCATGACGGAATGTTCCATGATGCACACCGTTTGAGGCCAATTCATTAGCACCCGGCAGACGGAAGCTATGACCTATGTTCGCTTTCAGCAAATGCTGGTCAGCCGGTTCCCAAACAATACCTATTGATCCTGACCAGTCGCCAAAGTTACGGTCTACTTTATGGCTCCTTACCTTATTGGCCGCTATCTCTTCTTCACTGAATCCCTGGTTCTCTAAATAAGTAGCCAGATGAGAATCAATAAATTCGTCAGCTTTTAGCTTCCCTGCATCATACCTCAGTCCCCCACTTAATGTAACGGCATCGTTCAACCGATAATTGGAAAGCCAGAAAACTCCGGTCGTGAATCGTTTATATTCCGGCAACAGGAACGAATAACCATCAATAGTATTGCACTGGTATTGTACATCCCAGCCCGCCGTATGCTCCCACGAAGGAGAACCGAACAAACGAAGCTTTAAACCGGAACTTATTGTATTCAGCGTAAACAGCAACTCTTTATCCGGATCGACTTCCGGCGGTGCCTGCGAACCGTAGTGCGTATGGAACAGGCTCCATTCCTCCCGGTGGTTATTTTGGTAACCGACATCCCAACGCAACTGTGTTTTATCCCATGTATATTGCTGACGGTTGGTAACTTTCAAATGATTGACTTTGCTGTAAGGCAGATCAATATTCCTTGAATCACCGTCATCTTCAACACGCGAAGGATCGGGCACACCATGCGCTCCGGGGAAGAAACCGACCTTCTGGTAAGCATTACTTACCATAATATTTCCACGGTATCTGCCGGAACGGTATTCGCCCAACCAACTCGCATTACGTTCAAAACCTGCCGTATTCTTCAAGCGCTTATTATAAACGGGAATACGTTGTGTCAGGTAAACAACCGTATCGGTCGGGATACGGTAATCGCCAAAGTGTTGCTCGGAGAAGCGGAACTTTGTGTAGAATCCTTTCTTCTTCAATCCTAATAAGACTGAGCCTCCGAATAATCCATTGACAGACTTTCCTAACAAGGCAGCCTCTCCAAAGAACTGGTCTTCAAACGGTGGGGCAGACGGCGTTATTTCAATCACACCACCCATGGCATCACTTCCGTACAGCAATGAAGAAGGTCCTTTCCGGATGTTGACTTCCTCTACATTGAAAGCGTCGATCTCCAATCCATGATCGGCGCCCCATTGCTGGCCTTCTTGTTTAATGCCGTTTTCAGTGACCGATACACGGTTGAATCCCATTCCCCGGATAACCGGTTTGGAGAATCCCGATCCGATATCCATTGAATGTACGCCCGGCAGCCTCTCTAATGTCTGCATCAAGTTACCTGAAAAATAATTGGTTAAAAACTCTTTGCCCACGACTTCCAGTTGCACTGTTGCCTGTTTGTTCCGGGATTGCTGAAGATTTTCAGTAATAACAATCTCGGATATAGACAAATGCCTGAGTGAGTCGGGCTCGTCGGCCGACATGCTGTTTACTACTAAGGTTGTAAACAGGACGGCTGCTATACTTATCCGCATAAATGTTTAATAGAAATAATTGCACGAATACAGGGATATGTTTATACACATACCTGACATGATTATCGCTTAACTATACATATTAAACTGCAGGAGGCCCACGTAAAAGGTAAGTATGAACGGATGGAAGTGTATGTCCGCTCACATAATAAACAGGTTCCGAAGGGATCAGTACCTGAAATATAGAAAGTTCTTCTGAATCATTGCTGACGAAAGGAGAAAGAGTGAATTTACAGATGGTACACCGGCTATTGTGGCCGTTATCGGAATTATGATCTTCATCATCGGTTGCCGAAGCACAACACGCAGGCTTTTCCTTATCGTGGTGATGCGTTAATTTTGTCACCGTAAAAGGAATCATGCACAGCAGCAGGAGCCATGCAATCAATACCCGTTTATTTCTTTCTGCTTTCAACAAATTACATTTTATAAAGCTGTTGCAAAGGTAAAAAGATCTGTTTACCTACCAAAAATAACGTACATCTATTAAGATTATTACGTGAATCGCTTCAAAATTATAATGAACAAAAAAAAGAAACAAAGAAAGGAACCGTCAAGTCAACAATTATACCGTGAAAGATAGCCACAAATACAAGGTCTTTGCCTGAATAGCGGGTAACTATCGGCAACGTTGTATCCATAGTTGTTGCTCCTCCGGCACAGATCGGAGCCAAACGGCCGAAGTATTTAACGAACAAAGGAGCCCCCAGCAAAGCCATGATCTCACGCATGATATTAGCCATCAAGGCAATGGTACCTAACTCGGTTGCCAGTTGAATACCTAGAGACGCCTCTTTTAATTCAGTAATTAATATGGAAGAAAGGGAGTAATACGCAAATCCGCTACCGACAGCCAGGCATTCAAACACACTCCATTTGGTAATGAAAATACTAACCAAGGCAGAGAAAGTAAGTGTGCCCACAATGGTAGCCAATGGAATCAATAACAGTTTAGGTCGGATATTCAGGAGTATTTCTTTCAGTTTCTTATCAGATCCTATACTTAGGCCAACCTGAAACATCAACAAATATAGCACATACACCGTCAGGTCTGTTTCAATGGTAATATCTCCTCGTGTTAACACCCACCCAAGCAGACATCCCAGCGCAAAAAAGCCGACAACGACCAGGCTGCCTTTCATTTATGATGCCTCCTTTCCGTAAAGAAAAAGTGATAAACCGCCCATGCAGCAAGCACGCTCCCGGCAGTTGCGGCAACAGCAATCAGTAAAGCCTGTCCACCCAATGTTGGTAAATTGGAAATGATCTCCTTATTTGATCCTACCGACAGCCCAAGTAAAAAAAGAAGAAGTAAGATAGTATACGATATAGGCTTACCAATCTGTTGCAAAAACGCTAGCTTTCGCAACAGATATCCTACTGCAATTCCACCGAACATGATCCCGATAACTATAAACATAGTGTTTTCTTTTCGGTGGCAAAAGTAAATGAAATTATTTATTCTTTGACAGGTGTAAGCGTAAGAGGCATATCCCATCCTTCCGCTTTAACCATACCGCTCATTTTCTGGCAACTTATTTTCTTTAAGCTTACATCCACATCGGCTCCGTCAACATATAGATTGCAAGTAAAGTTATCGCCATTCTTTTTTATTTCATTAATATTAATCGTACGGCTTCCGATCTTAACGACAGCAGACTGTTTACCGTCGGAATCTTTAAATTCCAGTGTACCGCTCTGGTAATTATAAGGCGCATCTGGTAATGAATAATTCCAGTTTCCTGATAATTTCTCACAACATTTCTTGTCACAACTTTTTTCTTTTTCCTGTGCCGACATTGTCAGGCAAAACAGCATACAAACTAAAGTGGCAAGTGTTTTTGTCATGTTAGATTTCATAATTCGTTAATATTAGTAAAACGTCATTTATTTAGCTTACAGCAAATATACTAAATAAAGTAAATAATTCAACAGGACTTTTGTCAGGCTATCTTTTTTATTTATAATTTTGCCGGTCTGATAAAATTTAACTGGCCGAATGAAGAGAAGTAAACCGTTGTTATTAATAACCCTGTTGTTTGTATCCCTTAGCTGTACGCAAACCGTCCGGGGCAGAGGTTTCGAAACACTTCCTTCTTTATCTTCCGTTGATTCTGTCTTACAAACGGCTGCCACAAAAGAAAAGATGCCGGTTATTGATTATAAGTTTAAACCCACTCAACTGATATTACCTTTATCCTTGATTACGGTAGGTTCGATAGGCATTGCCATCGACGGTATGGAAGACTTTCATCTGTTAAACCGGACAGATTCCACGAAACATTCTTACAAAATCGATGACTATTTGGAATGGGGTATGCTGGGATGGGTATTTGTCTGCGGAGCCATGGGAAAAGGTAAACATTCTTTTGTAGACCAACTCTTTCTGGTAGCTTTGGCAGAAGGCATTAATGGAGGAGCGGTACAGGGATTAAAAAAAGTCATTGACCATGAGCGCCCTTATGGCGGCCGGTACTCCTTCCCATCAGGACACACTTCAAATGCTTTCCTAGGCGCCCATGTCGCATTCAAAGAATTTAAAGACAGCCGTCCGGTACTAGCCTACTCCGGATATGCGATTGCTGCCTTTGTTGCCGGATCACGTGTGTACAAAAACCGCCATTGGATAGCCGACGTCGTAGCAGGAGCCGGTATTGGTATTCTATCCGTAGAATTATCCTACCTGATCTATTTCCCCATCCGCAACGCCATTGCCCGCAGCGTCAACAAAAAAGCAACCGACCGGTTAGTTATTTCACCGATGTTAAACGATCAGGGCGGCGGTATTTACTTTTCGTTACGCTTTTAATATCTTTCCCGTCACCCATCACCCTAAACTAACACGGCAATTTTATTATTTTATCTTAATTTCAAACATTGAATCATAACACTCTAATTATCAAATAAATAAACATGTTTTAAGCATGTTTTAAGCGTGTTTTAAGTGTTATAACTTTTATCACGTAACATATCAAACATGTATATCTTGCTGGCTATTTGATGATTATGACAGAATGACACAAATTTCAAAAAATATCTGTCCGGTAGATACGGAAAAACTTATTATTTTATCAGGTTGAATA
>DAMCDT010000273.1:0-5535 GCA_032058265.1 Tannerellaceae bacterium | reverse complement strand
ACTCATCATTGTACAAAAGTTCCTTAAAGTATAGTAAAGTCTGGTTTCAATAACCGATATGCCTACAATTGTGCTCTTCTTATATCATCTTCACCTTCTACGAACACCATCAAAAGCCTTTCCAGAAAGGGTTTTAAGAGTGGAAGATGATCTTCCACTCCGTATGATCTATTTCCACTTCACACTAGCTAATCTGATTAGGATACTTCCGGTTTAAAACAGATAACATCCGGATAATTTTGAATACTTCCACATTTATTTTATATTAAATACAAGATAAATAAAATAAGGGAGCTTTGAATTCAAAGCCCTAAGGTTTCTTCAGCAAAACCCTGGGGCTTTGCAAAGAAAAGCAATAGGATTCTAAAATGATGTACGCCACTTAAACAAGTTGTGTACATCACTTTTGGAGTAATGCTAGCAATTATACAAGTTTTTATCCATAAATGTGAATGAGGATTATACATCTCGGAGTGGAAGGTATTTATGTTGGGTGGAAGATATTCTTCCACAATTTTCTTCCTCATAAATAACAAGTTAGGGCAAAATGTGGAAGGTGAAGGTGAAGATGATTGATAAAAAAAGCATCTGATAAATCAGATGCTTCTTCTTCGTTGCGGAAGCAAGACTCGAACTTGCGACCTTTGGGTTATGAGCCCAACGAGCTACCACTGCTCCATTCCGCGATTTATTTGTGGGTGCAAAGATATAGCTTTTTATTTACAAAACAAATTTAATGTAACTTTTTTTTAATATACTTGGTAAATACAATCTTTTTTTGGTACTTTGCGCACAGTTTCACCTAAAATGTGCAATTTGATGGCAGTAACTGTTTCAAAGACACGTGATATGTTAGTGGATGTGGCAAGACAATTATTTGCCCGCATGGGGGTAGATAATACCACAATGAATGATATTGCACAGGCTTCCCAAAAAGGCCGGCGGACTCTATATACCTATTTCAAAAGTAAAAATGATATTTACCAGGCAGTTGTTGAAAGCGAAATGAATAAATTGTATGAGATGCTTTTGGATGTTGCTAATAAGGACTTGCCTGCAGATGAGAAATTAATGACTTTCCTATATACAAGACTAAGTACTGTGAAAGCAATTGTTTTCCGGAACGGAACGTTGCGTGCTAATTTCTTCCGTGATATCTGGCGCGTAGAAAAAGTTAGAAAAGAATTTGATTTGAGGGAAACGGAAATTATCAGGAATATTCTGGAGGATGGTGTTAAAGAAGGAATCTTTCAGATGCCGAATGTCGAAATCACTGCTTCTATATTACATCATGCCCTTAAAGGTTTGGAAGTTCCTTATATTAGAGGACAAATGGGTAGTACGGTATCTGAGAAGATCAGGCGCAGGGAAAATATTATGAATTTGATACTTAACGGAATAAAGATTAAATAAAAAAACAGGAATGTTTATTAATGCAACAGGTGTTTATGTGCCGAAAGATCGTGTGCATAACAGCCATTTCTTAGAAGTAAATGGGTTGACAAGTGAGTGGATTGAACAAAGAACAGGTATTATCACACGTTCTAAAGCTAAGCCCGAAGAGAATATAACAACAATGGGACTTGATTCCATTCGTAATACACTACATAAATTACCTTATGATATACAAGATGTAGACCTGATTATCTCAGCATCTTATTCACCTTATGATACAGTCGCAACGGCTGCACACGTGGCTCAGCGGGAATTCAAAATGGAAAAAGCAAAAGCTTTCTCTATTTCTTCCGCCTGTTCTTCATTTTTGAATGCTTTGGAGATAGTTGAAGGATACTTCGCCATTAATAAAGCATCCAAAGCTTTAATATTATCAGCTGATAAAAATTCGGCATATTCGAATGAGGAAGACCCTAAATCCGGCCATCTGTGGGGAGATGCCGCTGCAGCTTTCTTTATATCTAAGGAACGTATAAGTGATACAGACAAAGAAGTTATAGACATTTATACGGAAGGGTTGGGACATATAAGCAAAGGCCCGGAAGGAGTCCAACTCCGTCCCCGCGACGGAGGTATTATGATGCCGGAAGGCCGGGATGTTTTTATCCAGGCTTGTACTTATATGCCTAAAAACGTATTATTACTTTTAGAAAAGAATGGTTATACGTTGGATGATCTCTCTTATTTTATCGGTCACCAGGCAAATATGCGTATCATGAGCAATATAGCCAAACAATTGGACCTGCCGGAAGAAAAGTTCCTCCAAAATATTGAAGAATTGGGCAATACCGGTTCAGTCAGTTCTGCTTTGGTTTATGCACAAAACGAAGATAAATATAAGAAAGGCGATCTTATCGCAATAACTGTTTTCGGTGGAGGATACTCTGCAGGAGCATGCCTGATTAAATGCTGATGCATTTAATCAATTAATTAATGGAGAATTGAATATTGAAAATTAATTTATAAAGAACGTATTAGAGGATAATGAAACCTACAATTACAAGTTCATACCTCAAATTAAACTATTACTCACATGAAATTATTGGAAGGAAAAGTAGCGGTAGTTACTGGTGCCGCACGGGGTATTGGTAAAGCTATCGCTTTAAAGTTTGCTGCTGAAGGAGCAAATGTCGCATTCACCGATCTGGCGATTGATGAAGCTGGTTTAGCCACCCAACAAGAGATAGAATCTTTTGGTGTAAAAGGAAAAGGATATGCGTCAAACGCTGCTAACTTTGAAGAAGCCCATAATGTTGTCAATGAAATTGTAGAAGAATTTGGTCGTATTGATATATTGGTCAATAACGCGGGTATTACACGTGACGGTTTAATGATGCGTATGTCTGAACAACAATGGGATATGGTTATCAATATAAACCTGAAGTCGGCTTTCAATTTCATTCATGCTGTAACACCGGTCATGATGAAACAAAAGGCCGGAAGCATCATTAATATGGCATCGGTAGTAGGTGTTTCAGGTAATGCCGGACAAACAAATTACTCTGCATCAAAAGCAGGAATGATCGGTTTGGCAAAAAGTGTAGCGAAAGAGTTAGGTTCACGAGGAATACGCGCCAATGCAATCGCTCCGGGATTTATTATTACCGAAATGACTGCGGTTTTGTCAGAAGAGGTGAAAAAAGAATGGGCTAAACAAATCCCGTTACGTCGTGGCGGCACCACTGAAGATGTTGCAAATGTTGCTACATTCCTGGCTTCTGACCTATCATCTTATGTGACCGGACAAACCATCCTTTGCGACGGCGGTATGAATATGTAAAATATGGAAGTTATCTACGAAGACAATCATTTAATCGCTGTAAATAAAACAAGCAGTGAGATTGTACAAGGAGATAAAACCGGTGATACTCCTCTTTCGGAACTCTTAAAAGAGTGGCTGAAAGAGAAGTATCAAAAACCGGGAAATGTTTTTGTCGGTGTAGCGCATCGTCTGGATCGCCCTGTAAGTGGTATTGTTTTATTTACCAAAACCAGTAAGGCTCTAGCCCGCCTGAATGATATGTTCCGTTTAGGAAATGTAAAAAAAACCTATTGTGCTATTGTAAAAAACCCTCCCCCGAAAGAAGAAGATGAACTGGTACATTGGATTTACCGGAATGAAAAACAAAACAAAAGCTATGCTTACGATCAGGAACGTCCTAACACTAAAAAAGCCATCCTTCATTATAAACTCATATCGCGTTCAGACAACTATCATTTACTTCAAATTGATTTAAAGACAGGACGTCATCACCAGATACGAACACAACTATCCAAAATCGGTTGTCCGATTAAAGGTGATTTAAAATATGGGGCTGAACGATCAAATCCGGATGGTGGAATAAGTTTACATGCGCGCCAGATAGAGTTTATCCATCCGGTTTCAAAAGAAAATATAAAGATAATTGCTGCGGTTCCCAATGAGAAGTTGTGGAAAAGTATTGTTATTTAGCAACAACTTTCATTGATTTGATTTTGATGTTCTTTAAAGGCCGGTCTTTCTCATTCGTGGGAACAAACTGTATTTTATCAACCACTTTCATTCCGCTGACCACTTCACCAAATACTGTATATTTACCATCAAGATGAGGAGCTCCGCCATCGATCATATATGCTTCGCGTTGTTCGGGAGTGAAAGTTATATTCTGGGTTTTAGCCATCTTGTCTAATTCCATTTCAGTATAATGCTTACCCGTAACTATATAGAATTGGGTAGCTGAAGATGCCCTTTCAGGATTACTATCATCCGATGTGCGGGCTGCACACAACATTCCCCGTTTATGAAAGTATTTCGGGAAAACAAATTCTGCCGGGATAGTATAACTTAAATCACCACTTCCTAATTCTTTTTCCATAGGAGCATCCTTAGAGGTAACATCCCCTGCCTGGATCATAAATTGTTTGATGACACGGTGAAATAATAAACCGTCATAACGGCTTTCTTCAACATTTTTCAGAAAATTATCCCTATGCAGTGGCGTATCATTAAAAAGTTTGACTTTAATCTTACCCATATCGGTATCGATCAAAACATATTTCTCGGGTTCTTGAGAATAAAGGGATAATGTAGAGAAAACAAACACTGATATCAGCATCCAGAAGTTTATATTTTTCATCTCATTTAAGTTTGTTTACACAACAAAAGTAATATATTTCTTCGAATGGAAAAGAACAATCAAAAAAGAATAATACGAATAAAAAAAGGCTAAGTTCATGATTGAATTAGCCTCTTTTATATTTATTATTAATACTCTTAAAACAATTTATCCGGGTATTCTCCCGCATCTACCAATGCTTTAATTTTATCAACCACTCCTTGTCTGTCGGCAGCATAAGTAACTCCAAACCATTTGGAGGTTGTATCTAATACTTTCACTTTGGCAATTCCCTTCGTGATAAGTTCATTTACCATTAACGGGATGAAGTATTCACTTTTAAGATTGCTCATGTTTTCTTTAAGGAATTCAACGAAATAATCTTCAGAGTATTTGAAATAATCAGGCGTAAATCCCCACATGTTCATGGATACAGGCGTATTTTCGTCAAGTACTACAACATTACCATTATCTTCTTTAAATTGAATTTCACCATTGATCCGCTCAATAGCCGTACGCTCAACTACGCCTGTTAAATAATTATCCGCATTGGTTTCGCATACACCTCGCGCAACGGACCCACTTTCACTCAATGTATTTCCCACACGGTATCCGATCATACAATAGTTGTTTTCCTTACCCTCCATGGCAGAAAGTTCTTTTCCCAATACAGCAAAACTATGGCGACCATAAAAATCATCTGCATTAATAACGGCAAACGGTTCATTAATAACGTCCTTACCCATTAATACTGCATGATTCGTTCCCCAGGGCTTTTCACGTCCTTCCGGAACTGTAAAACCTTCCGGAAGTTTGTTTAACTCTTGAAAGACTACCTCTACGGGAAGATGATTTTCATATTTTGATACGATCTTTTCACGGAAATCTTTTTCAAAGTATTCACGGATAACAAATACAAGCTTGCCGAAACCACCGCGAATGGCATCATATATAGAGTAATCCATAATAGTTTCGCCATTAGGCC
>DAMCDT010000272.1:0-5537 GCA_032058265.1 Tannerellaceae bacterium | reverse complement strand
AAGCGGATATCGACAGATATTTTAGGAAAAGGTTAATTTAGAAAAGTAGAACTAATTCATTTTAATAATATTTTATTAATTATTCCGGCTGCTTGGGTAACTACCTATATTTATTTGCTTATGTGAATAAAAAGTTATCCGATTGTTTTTACTGAATAAAATAGTTATATTTGTTTTATGAATTAATTAAAATACTATGTGCCTCGTACTGCTCTGAATACATTATTATATTGCATGCTGTAAAAACTCTTTGCATTTTATTTTTTACGCGATTTGTAATATTTGATACTGTTTAGTAATGTATAACCTCTTATCTATGCAATTGTAAATTAAATAGATATTATTTATCAGTGGATAAATATATTTTATAAGGATTAATCGCTTGCATCATCTTTTAATATTTATATTTATCGGAAACCTATAAATCGTGTTTTACCATGAAAGAGAAAATTGCTCAATTAAACACCTTAAATCAGAATGCTGAATTAGGGGGCGGAGAAGCCCGTATCGAGAAACAACATGCTGCCGGTAAGCTTACGGCAAGAGAAAGAATCGAATTACTATTAGAAAAAGGAACCTTCGTTGAAGTAGACAAGTTCGTCACACATCAATGTTATGACTTCGGATTAGAAAAACAACGGCCGTTAGGTGACGGGGTTGTTACAGGTTATGGGATAATCGGAAAACGTACTGTATTTGTTTTTGCACAAGACTTTACCGTGTTTGGCGGAGCATTGTCGGAAACATACGCCCGCAAGATCTGCAAGATCATGGATATGGCCATGCAATTGGGCGCTCCGGTGATCGGTTTAAACGACTCCGGAGGAGCACGTATACAGGAAGGAGTACGCTCGTTGGCCGGATATGCCGAAATCTTTCTTCGGAATTCGTTGGCATCGGGTGTGGTACCACAGATCAGTGCGATCATGGGTCCGTGCGCCGGCGGCGCTGTTTACTCTCCTGCCCTCACCGATTTCATATTCATGGTAAAGGAAAGTAGTTATATGTTTATTACAGGCCCGGATGTTGTGAAGAGTGTGACACAGGAAGATGTAACAAAGAATGAACTGGGAGGCTCCGAAATCCACACGGCACGTTCGGGAGTAGCTCATTTCTCAGCAGACAATGATATCGATTGTATCCTCAAGATGCGCGAATTGATTTCATTCCTTCCGAATAATAATATGGAAGAACCTCCATTTGTACCGACAACAGACAGTCCTAACCGCATCGAAGTTAAATTGGACGACCTGATCCCTACCAATCCGAATACACCTTATGATATCAAGGAATTGATCATGGCAGTAGCTGACGATGAAAACTTCTTTGAAGTGCAGGAAGAATACGCTAAAAATATTGTCATCGGATATATTCGTTTAAATGGTAAAACGATTGGTGTAGTAGCAAACCAACCGGCAGCTTTGGCAGGAACACTGGATATTAACGCTTCCGTTAAAGCCGCCCGTTTCGTTCGTTTCTGCGACGCGTTCAATATACCTATTCTGACGTTTGTAGACGTTCCCGGATTCCTACCCGGTGTTAACCAGGAATACGACGGTATCATCCGTCACGGAGCTAAACTATTATATGCTTATTGCGAGGCAACTGTTCCGAAGGTAACGGTTATTACCCGTAAAGCATACGGTGGAGCTTATGATGTGATGAGCTCAAAACATATACGCGGAGATATCAACTTTGCTTATCCTACTGCCGAAATTGCCGTAATGGGAGCCGATGGCGCCGTGAATATTCTCTTCAGAAAAGAATTATCTGCCGCAAAAGATGTGGAAGCGAAACGGAAAGAATTACAAGACGATTACCGCGAAAAGTTTGCCAATCCATACCGGGCTGCCGAACTGGGCTACGTAGACGAGATCATTGAACCTTCTGTTACCCGTCCCCGTTTGATACGCAGTTTTGAATTGCTCGCAAACAAGCGTCAATCCAATCCACCTAAAAAACATTGCAACCTTCCTTTGTAATTGAAAATTGAAAGTTGAATCAAAGATCGGCCTCAGCCAAAATTGAAAATGGTATGGACTACATTTTTTTGTAGTTAATCATTAAACGTTAATCGTTAATCATTAAATTATTATACTCCATGATAAAAAAAGTATTAGTAGCTAATCGCGGTGAGATTGCGATGCGTATATTTCGCACCTGCCGAGTAATGAATATACCAACAGTGGCTATCTATACGCATGTTGACCGTGGTGCTTTGCACGTACGGTATGCGGAAGAAGCTTATTGTGTGTCCGAAAATGAAGAAGATACTTCTTACCTTAAACCGGAATTAATACTGGAAATAGCTAAAAAGACAGGAGCAGCTATCCATCCGGGTTACGGATTCCTTTCCGAAAACGCCGAGTTTGCCCGCAGTTGCGAAGAAGAAGGAGTCATTTTCATTGGTCCGAGTTCCGAAGTAATTGAGAAAATGGGATTAAAGACCGAAGCAAGGAAAATAATGAAAGATGCCGGAGTTCCCGTAGTACCCGGTACGGAAGAACCCATATCCGACATCGAAGAAATAAGAAACGTGGCAAAAGAGGTAGGTTATCCGATCATGTTGAAAGCCGCCGCCGGCGGCGGAGGAAAAGGCATGCGGTTAGTACGCGAAGAGAAAGACCTGGAAGCGGCTTTCCGCATGTCACGTTCCGAAGCAGCAAACTCGTTCGGGAATGATGCCATCTACATCGAAAAATACATTGAAAATCCTCACCATATTGAAGTACAGGTGTTAGGTGACAAATACGGGAATGTAATCCACCTGTATGAACGTGAATGTTCTATACAGAGACGTAACCAGAAAGTAATTGAAGAAGCGCCGTCTCCTTTCGTTAAGGAAGAAACCCGGAAGAAAATGCTCGCCATTGCAGTAGAAGCCTGTAAAAAGATAGGATATTATAGCGCAGGAACGCTCGAATTCATGATGGACAAAAACCAGAACTTCTACTTCCTCGAGATGAATACACGCCTTCAGGTGGAGCATCCGGTGACGGAAGAATGTACAGGAGTCGACCTGGTTCGTGATATGATCCTAGTGGCAGCCGGAAACCGCTTACCATACAAGCAGGAAGATATACAATTCCGTGGGGCAGCTATTGAATGCCGCATCTATGCGGAGGACCCGGCTAACAACTTCATGCCGTCGCCCGGTATCATCCGTGTACGTGAAGCTCCCGAAGGACGTAACGTACGCCTCGACAGTGCCGCATACGCAGGCTTTGAAGTATCCCTTCATTACGACCCGATGATTGCGAAACTTTGCTCATGGGGACGCAACAGGGAATCGGCTATTTCCAATATGACGCGTGCTTTACGCGAATATAAAATACTGGGGATCAAAACAACCATTCCGTTCCATCTAAGTGTTTTACATAACAAGACATTCCTGAAAGGGAATTATGATACGACTTTCATCGATACCAAATTCGACAAAGAAGACCTCAGTCGCCGTAAAAACAGTGATCCGACTGTAGCGATCATCGCAGCCGCTATCAAACACTTTGAAGAAGAAAAAGAAGCAGCCGCCCGCGCGACCACCGTCCCTTTGGTAGGTGAATCTCTTTGGAAGCATTATGGTAAACTGCAAATGGCAGCAAATAACTTTTAATTGAGGAGGATTATACATTATGGCAAAAACATTAGCAACATACTTTGCGACCGTTAACGATACACCCGATACCGAATATAAGGTTGAAATCCTGGAAGACGGGCCGATAAAAAAGGTTTCGGTGAACGGTACGATCTATGAAGTCGATTATAACCAGGGAGGAGATACCATCTATTCTATTATTTTGAATAACCGTTCGAATGGCGTACAGATATCCAATATAGGTGATTCTGTATATGAAGTGAAAAACCGGGGCGATTTATTCCAGATAAGCGTGATAGACGAATTGAAAAAGATGCGTATGTCGCGCACAGAATCAAAGGCTGTAGGCCGTCAGGTAATCGCAGCACAAATGCCGGGCGTTATACTGAAAGTGTATGTTAAACCAGGTGATGAAGTAAAAGCGGGCGATCCGTTATGTGTATTGGTAGCCATGAAAATGGAAAATGAAATACGCAGCCCGATTGACGGAGTAGTTAAAGAAGTCTATATTAATGAAGCCGATAAGATGGCTGTTAACGATAAAATGATGATCGTTGAATAAATACTATGGGAAAAGGGTGACACGGAATTACACATTTAATTATGGAAACAAGAACAATAATTAGTATGTGTATTCCGTGTCTATATATAAATCAGGCAGTGTGGTTACCTCCGGTGACGCCGTAAACTTCGGCCGTTACGTAACTTGATTCCTGTGAAGCCAGAAAAACATATACGCCGGCTAACTCTACCGGTTGCCCTGCACGTTTCAATGGCGTATTCTGTCCAAATTCAGGAAGCTTTTCCTGCGGTTGCCCGCCGCTCACCTGCAAAGCCGTCCATATAGGTCCGGGAGCCACGCTATTCACACGAATACCTTTGCTTGCAATTTGTTTTGCCAATGCGCGTGTAAATGCTACGATAGCGCTCTTCGTTGCTGCATAATCAAGTAAATGCTCACTTGGCTGATAAGCCTGTATGGATGTTGTTGTGATAATAGATGTTCCGGCAGGCAAATTTGGTAAAGCTGCTTTTATCGTCCAGAACAATGAAAAAACATTTATTTCAAATGTCTTTTTAAGTTGTTCGGTCGAGATATCTTCGATATCTTCCACAGAAACTTGTTTACCTGCTACTAACGCAAGGATATCGATACCTCCTAATCCTTCATCGGCCTTTTTAACCATTTCTTTGCAGAAGTCTTCATCACTAAGATCGCCAGGGATCAAAATGGCTTTGCGTCCTTCCTTTTCGACCAGCTTTGCTACTTCTTCCGCATCGCTTTGTTCGTCTGGTAAATAACTTAATGCTACGTCGGCACCTTCGCGGGCATAAGCAATGGCCACTGCCCTTCCGATACCTGAGTCGGCTCCCGTAATTAATGCTTTACGTCCTTCCAGCCGGTTAGAGCCTTTGTAACTTTCTTCACCACAGTCGGGAACAGGTTTCATCTTCGATTGTATCCCAGGTGGGTCTTGATATTGTTTCGGAAAACCCTCTTGTTGGAATTGTGTAAGCGGGTTCTGCATTTTGTTGTAATTCTTATCTTTCATAATTATAATGTTTTAGTAGTTTCGGGATTATTATTTATGTTCTCTTTCAAAGCCGAACACTTCTTCCCGGTCATCTTTAATTCCGCTCAGCCTGTTCTTAAGCATTTGGGCGGCAATCATACTGAATGTAATTCCATTGCCTCCGTACCCTAAAGCAAACAACATTTTGTCTTTACCGGGCCATGAGCCAATGAAGGGTAAACCGTCATCTGTAGAACTGAAGGTGCCACACCAGGCCATTTCTGTTTTGAACGGAAGTTTTGGAAATAGTTTTTTGATTTTCTTTTCTAAGCGGGAAGCTTTTTTTCTTAAAAGCTTATCCCATAATAATGGATTGCGGAAGTCTGCGTCTTCCCCTCCTACTATTATACGGTTGTTATTATCCGTAC
>DAMCDT010000271.1:0-5541 GCA_032058265.1 Tannerellaceae bacterium | reverse complement strand
TCACGGATAGGAGCACAAAAATTATTTATATCTTCAGCTAATTGTTTCTTCAGATCACCATATCGTATTTCACAATTATTGTATTTCTCATTAAAATAATCGTAAGTGTCTTTTGTAGAGACAATCTCCATCATAGTAAATAAATTGGCTATTGGTTCAGGCTTTTCACTGTAAGGTTCGGTAGGACCTGAGTCCGTTACGGCTTTCATAACCTTTTTACTGATTGTTTTTTCATCGTCAATTAAGTAAATGGCATTTCCTTCGCTCTTACCCATTTTACCCGAACCATCTAACCCAGGAACTTTCATAGCCTTTTCAGTCATGTGAAAAGAAGCAGGTTCGGGGAAATACTCTACTCCGTAAATCGTATTGAAGCGGCGTGCAAACTTACGAGCCATCTCCATATTTTGTTCCTGGTCTTTACCTACGGGTACTTTATTCGCACGATGAATGATAATATCAGCAGCCATTAAGCATGGATAAGTAAGAAGACCTGCATTCACATTATCAGGCTGTGAACGGACTTTATCTTTAAAAGAAGTAACTCTTTCTAGTTCTCCCAAATAAGCATTCATGTTCAGATACAAATACAGCTCAGCAACTTCCCGTACATCACTTTGGATGTAGATAGTAGCCTTCTCTGGATCAATTCCGCATCCAAGATATTCAGCTAAGATTGTTTTTACACTGTTGCGAATATTTTCAGGGTGTGGGTGCGTAGTCAGTGAATGCCAATCGGCAATAAAAAAGAAACAATTATATTCATATTGCAGTTTTATAAAACTTTGAACTGCGCCAAAATAATTTCCTAAATGTAAATTACCTGTCGGCCTGATTCCACTTAATACGGTTTCCATATATTTTTATCTTTTTTATAACGGGTGCAAAGATACATGATAAAACCAATTAATCACACACGCTTATGAAAATGGGTGGCTTTTTCTTCATCCTTTTGTGATACGCCAGTTATCTGATCAGATCGTTATGAATTTCGCCTAACGGTTAAGTTTATATTTTATCATGTCCCGAATTATATTATTTTTGTCATTGAAACATTTATACAAAAGCCTATGATAGAATAAACAGACTTTAAAACATTTTTGATATAAAGCGTTTGCTTTATTACTTGTGAGGTCAGAAAATCACCACTTTTCAATCAACAGCCACATGGTAATAAGAGTGAATGTTCATGCTTTAGGCATGGACTTCCCTTTTGTGGCTGTGGGTGTTGTGGTGATACCTCTGACTTCATTAAGGAAAGTTCCATGCCTTCTTTTTTTAATTCTTAAATAATTATCTAATTATCTCCAAAGAAGGCGACTTCTCTTTCAGAAAAGAAACGCCAAGCCCTGCGCTTTCTGTATTAAATATAAACATTTTCGCTTTTGGGCTAAGCGATAAATAAAATTTAATTATTATGAGAATTAAGTTTACACGATTATGTAATTTAATTGGTTTGACAAGCATGTTAGCTGTTTCGTTGACAGCACAAAATGTTTTACTTGAAAAGCAAAACACTGTAGAGCTACAATTAAGGAATTCTACACGTTTAAAATCGGATAGTACATTAACTTATGCTGCGACTGGAGAGCTAAGTAGTAAAACGCATTATGAATATGATTCAAGTGGTAATATGATTTCTGAAACAGCATTGGATTGGATTAATAATGAGTGGGTGAACGTATCGAAAGCAACATATGAATATAATGGAGAATACGTTGTGAAAAATACTTATCAATGGGAATCCAGTCAATGGAAATATTATAGCGCATCGACAACGCCTATTGAGTCAAAAGTATTTATTAGTGAGTATGAGGATTTGTATTATCCGGGAGGTTTTGATCTTCGTGGCCGAGGCTTTGGATTTTCCGGTGGAGGCGGAAGATATAAGTACAAATGTACTCCCACATACAATTCACAAGGATATATAACTTCTGTAAGTTGGCAGTATTATTCAATAGACGATCCCAATACGCTATATCCTGCATATAATATTCTTATTAGTTATAACACAGAAAATAAACCAACGTCAATTGTTGGCAAAAAAAAGAATGATGAAGAATGGATGAAGGTTCAATACCAATACAATTCTGACGGGGAATTGATCTTTTTTGAAGAATTAATTTATAATGAAGACACAAAAGTTTGGGAAGTTTTATATAAATATGAATATATAAACGGAACAATGGTACAAGTCAATTATGGTTGGGATGGTACAACAAAGATAGTTGCAAAAACAGATAGCGACGAGAATATTTATACAAAGCAGTTTTATTCATTTGTTGATAATAAATGGTACATGACGCATTATAGTATTTACTATCCAAACAGCCTCTCTCCTGCCATAATGCCGGAAGGCAATGATCCGGTAAACAATAATCAAGGTAATTTCGATTTGAATATACATATCCCAACCGATTCTATAAGTAATGGTTCTTTTACAATCACTTTCCCTGAAGGTTTTACCCTGGATGAAGATAAGACCAGCCTGGCATTGGATTTTGGGAATATATTTAAACTGACAATTACTAAAGAAGGAAATAATTCGTGGATTATTGAAATTAAACCTGAATCAACTAAAAGTACTGTAACGAAGGCTGATGAAGTGTCAAAACTTCTTCATATAGCCTACACAGTAGATGCAGAACTGGTTAAAGGCAGTTACGATATTTCTATAAATAGTATCCTCTTTGAAACCCCAAACGGAAATTATATTCCTGAACCTTCAATTATACTTCCTGTCAATGTAAACCGTTCGGGTGTCAGCAATGAACAGATGGTTACATCAGAATCATACGTGTATGTATCCGGCAGTACGTTATATATAAAGACGAATCAAACAGAGTCAGTGTCTATTTATTCAATAAACGGTTTAAAATTGTACCAAAACTCCATACAATCAGGAACAACGACAATTAATACAACCAGCTTATCGAAAGGAATACTTATCGTAAAAGGAAGTTCTGGTTGGGTCAAAAAAATAGCAATCCATTGAAAATACGATTTTATATTGATAAGAGCCCGGCATTTTACCGGGCTCTTTCAATGTTTAAGAATACCTTATGCAATTAAACATCGCATATTTTAATACATTTCTCTAAAGACGCTATTTTATCTTTTTGTTTGGGGACAAACTCTTGTCCGACAAAACCCTTATATCCTGTAGCTACTATTGCTTTCATTATTGCAGGATAATATAATTCTTGTGTTTCGTCGATCTCTGCACGCCCGGGATTTCCTCCGGTATGTATATGAGAGAAAAATTCGTGGTATTTGTTTATATGGTTGATGATATCACCTTCCATAATCTGCATGTGGTAAATATCATATAATAATTTGAAGTTCGGTGAACCGATCCGTCGACATAGTTCAGCCCCCCAAACGGTATGGTCACATAAATAATCCTTGTGCCCTATGCTGTTAAGTAATTCCATCGTCAGAACAACGTTGTACTTTTCAGCTATGGGAGTAATACGCTTGAGCCCTTTTTCACAGTTTTGCCAACCTTCAAGGTCGGTTACGCCATTTCGTCTTCCTGAAAAACAGATCAGGTTTGTTAAACCAGCTTCTGCAACCATAGGAATTACTTTCTCATAACTTGCTACCAGTTCGTCATGCAGGCTCGGATCATTAAATCCCCTGTCAATACCTAATCCCGCGCCTTGAGCCATTGCCACGGTTAATCCGTGCTTTTGTACTACCGCCCAATCCTGTGGATCGAGTAATTCGACTGATTCTATCCCGATACGTTTACATATCTCACAAAATTCGTTTAACTCAAACTCGCCAAAGCACCATTTGCTTACCGAATGACGAATGTTTCCTTTTAGTTGGGTTGATGATGAATTACTTGCAGCATTGCCTGTTAACGGAGCCGCATGGGTAATACCTGAAACGGCAGCAGCGGCACTCCCTGCCAAAACTGTCTTGATAGCTGTTCTTCTGGATATATTTTTCATGATACGTATATTGATGATTAGCAAATAATAAATATGAAAATAGTTTGTGTTTTACGATGGTTTATCCATCGCTTTATAAGCAAGCGCATACATACGCATTTGCTTAACCATTGAAACCAACCCATTCGAACGGGTAGGCGATAAATGTTCTTTCAGCCCGATTTTATCGATAAAATACAAGTCGGCATCCAATATTTCCTGTGGTGTGTGCCCTGATATGATATTTATTAATAATGAAACAATTCCTTTAACGATCACCGCATCACTTTCTCCTTTAAAATAAACTTTCCCATCTATATAATCAGCCTGTAACCATACGCGGCTCTGACAACCTTCTATCAGGTTGTTTTCTGTTTTATATTTCTCATCCAACGGAGGAAGGGAGTTTCCCAAATCAATCAATAGTGCATATTTATCCATCCAATCGTCAAAGACGGAAAATTCTTCTATCACATTATCTTGTAATTCATTTATCGTTTGTGCCATAATTAACCGAAACTTATTTTTTATATATAACTTCTAATACCGTTTGCCCCACCGCTTTTAATGTTTTTGGATCTATATTTTCCATATTATCATTATGTGTATGCCAATGTGCACCAAAACCATGTGCATTTTCAGTATCGTAATTGATTATATCGATACTTGGAATATTTCTTCCGGCGATGACATATTGGTGATCATCCACAATCTGCCCCCCGTTGGCATTAATAAAAAACCGTCCATATCCCAAATCTTTAGCGGCAGTCCATACCATCTCTACAATCCTTGCCGCATATCGTAGTGAAGTAAGTTCTTTATAAAAGGTAGCATCCTTGCTCCCCACCATATCTAATAAGATACCATACTCAGCTTTATAATTGGGTATATGTGGATTTTTTGCCCAAAACTGTGAACCAAGCGCCCACCAATCACCGGGATAATACGTTCTTTCAAATGCCGGAGGCCCATAATCTTCTCCATCGAAGAAGATGATATCTATTCCTATTCCCGGATTATTTTGATTAATCTGCCTGGCTATTTCCAGCAAAACACCTACACCACTTGCCCCATCGTCAGCGCCGTCTATTGGTAAACGTTGCTTAGCCGGATCTGTTTCGTGGTCGGCATACGGACGGGTATCCCAATGGGCAAAAAGAAGAATACGCTTCGTATTTTCTGGATTGTACGATCCAATGATATTCCGGCATTGCAGTTGGTCATTATTATAAGCTTTCAACGTCATTTCCTGTACATGGATATTGGCTCCGAAACGCTTAAGTTGTGAAATAAGGTAATCACCGCAAGCAACATGTCCTTGCGTATTAGGAACACGCGGCCCGAAATCCACCTGTGTTTGAACATAAACAAAGGCGCTGTCAGCATCAAAGACAGGAGTAGTACTATTGGTAGATACAGGCGTTTGATGCACTTCAGCAGATTCTTTAGATTCGTTGGCTCCTTTATTTCCACATGAAAACATTGCGCACGCAAGTATAATCGTAAATATTTTGATCGTATTCATTAAATAATAATTATATCTTATTAATACAAACTTAGATAAAAATATGGGATTTATAAGCGAGTCTCATAAAAGAATAGC
>DAMCDT010000270.1:0-5575 GCA_032058265.1 Tannerellaceae bacterium | reverse complement strand
ATATAGCGCCTGAAATAAACCGGAGTCGCATGTTACTCAACGAAAATGCTACTGCCAGGAAAAAAGACGGTAAGGGTCAAATCAATTGGTCGCTTTCTTATCATACATTAAAGGAATGTTATTACACGCTGGAAACTCCGGAATGTGTCACAGCCTCTATTGCCAATAGCCAGGTCAAAAGGATGCTTGGCGATCTTTATATATCTTTACCGGGAAGTAAAGACAAGCATTCGGCATATATTAGCTGTACCGATGCAAACTACTGGCAAGTATTCCGGTTCTCTTTCCTAGACGGTAAACCCTATAACGCGGATGAGTTCGAAAGCGGATTTCGTAAAGCAGTTATTAATGAATCAATGGCCCGTAAACTCTTTGACAATACTTCCGGTAGTGTTGTAGGGAAGAGCTTCCTTATTAATGATTTGGAATATGTAGTGGGCGCTGTAGTGAAAGATGTTTCGCCTGCCATGAAAATAGTCTTTGCCGATATATGGATTCCTTTTACATCTATGTCCGTATTCACTCAAAAAGGCGAAGATGAAGATATTGTAGGAGTCTTAAGAGCATATATACTGGCTCATAAGCCTTCAGACTTCGATATCATTCGTGACGAATTAGAGCAGAAACGAAAAAAAATCAATACGACACTCACTGAATATGAGTTCGTACTAAAAGACGGGGTACCCTGTACACAGAAACAGGAAGTTATCAGAAATATAGATTACAGCAGTAGTAATAACGAGATTATTATGCGTTACCTTTTTATTGTCCTGATATTTTTATTGGTGCCTGCTGTTAATCTTTCAGGGCTTACCTCATCCCGTATGCAGGAAAGGATATCGGAAATAGGCATCCGTAAAGCCTTTGGAGCTACACGTAATACATTGATTAACCAGATTCTTACCGAAAATTTGTTTCTTACCTTATGTGGAGGACTATTCGGATTAATTATCTCCTATACAATTATACTGGTATTAAATAACTCCTTATTTATCTCAAGGTACAGTACTATTAGCGGTCATGTCGTATTTTCGCAAGGTATGTTAATGAATTTTACGGTTTTTTTCTATGCTTTTATGGTATGTATTATATTAAATCTTGCATCATCTATCATTCCCGTGCTGAATATTTCACGAAAGAATATAGTAGAAGCAATTAATGATAAGTAATGTTATGATACGGCACATAGTAAAATTAATAAAAAAACAGTGGCAAAAAAATGTATGGATCGTGCTTGAACTGTTTATTGTATTCGCGCTGATGTGGTATATTGTCGACTATTTCAGTATTCTGACTATCTCAAGCCGTACACCGGTAGCCTTTGAAACAGATAATACATACACCGTTGACCTTGCGCATTATCAGCCTCATAACCCCAATCATGTCATATATGAGAAGGATAGTGATGAACCTGCGTTAAATTACCTGCGCATTGTAGACCAAATCCGGAATCATCCCGATGTAGTGAAAGTAAGTTTGGGACAATGGCATTATCCCTATTGCACATCCAACAGGTCTGATAATTATCATAGGGATTCACTAAGCACACAAGCGCAGATACTATATGTGACACCCGATTATTTCGATATCTTTAAAGTTCATCCGGCAGGAGGTGGCGATCCTACTCAGCTCGGTAAAGCGCTTGAAAATGGTATCATTATCTCCAGAAGCATGGAGCAAAACCTTTTTCCTAACTCATCAGCCATCGGACAACTTATCTATAAGAAAGATAGTAGCGATGTATTCAGAGTTACAGGTGTAAGCGTTACAATGAAAGATCACCTTTATTCAAAAGAACGTGATATCATTTTTCTTCCATTTAAAGAACAAGGCATGTTTGGGAAAAACGAAACATACCTTGAAAACTATTATAGTATCAGCTTCCAGGCCAGTCCCCGTCTTGATGAGAAAGACTTCGCGGCTACCTTTAAAGACGAAATGAAAACCCGCCTGTCTATAGGCAATTTTTACCTCACCGGGATAACCCCTATCAATGATATCCGCGAATTCCAACTCAAAGCCGGTGGCATCTATGAATCATTGCAGAATCGGATAGGCTTTATGGTCTTCTTCCTATTTAATGTATTCCTAGGGATTATCGGAACATTCTGGCTAAGGATAGAGAAACGGAAAGAAGAAATCGGGCTGCGTATTGCCGTTGGCTCATCCCGTGGAGATGTAATGAAGCTGATGATAACCGAAAGCATCCTGCTAATGATGATTGCTCTGATACCGGCCCTTTTAGTTTGGCTTAATCTGATACTGGCAGAGATACTGCCCGTAGATGTAATTAATATTACCTGGCAACGATGTCTTCTGACAACAATATTCACCATCCTCCCTGTTTGCCTAATAATTATACTTGCCACCTGGTATCCTGCCCGTAAATCAGCATCCATACAACCCGCTGAAGCGTTGCATTACGAATAAAACCATCCCGTTAATAATTTAAAAAAATTAAGCATTGACAAAAGTAGCGTATTACTTATATATTGTTACCTTTTCCACGAAATTAGAAACAAAATAAAAACACTAATTTTCGCTCTATATTTTTACGAATTTGTATATTGCATGACGATCTTTTTTCGTAGCAAGAGTCTTTCCCTATCAACTACCGGGTGTAACATTGTGACATCCGGTAGTGCTAGCCCTACTATCAGATTGCTAATGCCTACGACATGCTTACCATACTACTCCGCACTATTTATGGCTTACGTACGTCATCCCTAATGCTTACCTTACGGGCACCTTTGGATAGCCTTGCATAAACGTAGCACAAACCTTAGGACATAATACAAATAAACGTTGGAAAACCATCAAATAAAACCTTACTAAAATGGCAATTATCAACAGCATAGCAATCGGGTCTGCCACAAATCCATCGGTAATATTACTTACCGTACCGTCAGAGGACGTGTGATCGCCTCACGCCTTATAACCAAAAATACCAGTAATACACCATCACAAGCAGCTTGCAGAAACTCTTTCGGAGACATAGCACAATTAACTGCATCACTCGATCTCATCATAAAAGCCGGATTCTGCAAAACCAAGTACGGTAGCAGGCGAAACCATTTCACAAAAGTAAATACCGGACTGATTAACTTTATTAAGGATAAGAAAGCATGGGTACAAGGCCTTCCGCCTGTTTCAAACCTCTGCCTGATACTTAAGTAATCCGGCGTTTGATGAAGAAATCTATACCGGCAAAGGTCCGGCAGAAACCGTAAATACCTGTCAATAGACAGGAACGGGCACCTTACCGGAGGTATTTATTATTCACAAGATTATAAGAAGAACGACCTCATTACCCTCGCAACAACCATTTCTTATCGCACAGGAGCTGTTTGGCGGGAAGCTGTCCAAACCCTTACATTACAACTCACAGAAGAAGATATAAGGTTCCTGCCCAATCCAAAACGCTTCAAAATAAATGCAGAAACTGTTCCCGAACTGGACACCTTACTCGATACACCCGAAGGTGCCTCGCACATAGAAGTACTCGCAACGGGTATGGTTTGTCGCGGAAAAAGTTATTCAGATGCCAGTCTGGCAAAAATATTGTGAAAGAAAGTCTCCCAACCCTATAGAGAAAATCGTGGTCAGGCAGTTTAATAATTAGAAATTCAATGAAGCATAAATGCCGAGATGCTTATCACCGGCCACCGGACAGATAGATAAATTGTGCTTCTTTGCGAACGGGCGGGTAAAGATATATGCGCTTCCCACCCCTAAAGCAGCCCCAGAAGCCACATCCCACCAGTCGTGTTTTTTACCATAAACCCGGCTCCATCCCACATAAGTGGCAACAGCATAAGCAGGGATACCCCATTTCCAGCCGTAACGCCGTTGAATAAATGCCGCTCCCGCAAAAGATACACCTGTATGCAACGAAGGAAATGACTCATCATCACTATGATCTGGCCTGTCCTTCTTCGTTAATTTCTTAAGCCCGTAACCAATTCCCGTCGTAACGATACCCGTCAAAGCACCCTGTTTTAAACCCTCCCAATCCTGAAGAATTAAAGTAGTGGCCAAGCAAGTAGCCGGTATAGCGATCAAAAAAACATCCCCCGACTTACGGATATTCCTCCTGCTCTCATCCATATCCTGCCCATAAGTAACTGTACAAAAGGAAATAGAAAGAACGATAAATAAAACCAATTTAGTAATCCACATACTTTTTAAAAATAGAGAGTTAAAATAAAGCAATTAGTTTTGGCACGAAGATAATGATCCCGATAATAGCGGCAGCAAAAGCCATCAATAAAACACCTCCCGCAGATAAATCCTTGATACGTTTAATGGCTTCACTATAACCGGGTGATACAACGTCGGCTAATCTCTCGATGGCTGTATTTAAAGCTTCGGCAGCCAAAACACATCCGCACACGATAACCACAGCTACCCATTCCGTAGCAGATATTTTTAGAAGAAAACCGGCTACAATCGTACAAATACCAATCAGGCTATGCAGCCACGCACTATGCTCATTCCGTAACAGCAACCATATACCGTTAAAAGCATATTTAAAACTGGCAAACCGCCTACGGAAAGTAAAGCCCTTATTATCCATTGATGCTGATTTTGTTTATCACTGCAAATATAGTGAAAAACCCCCAAACCGCCCCGCCCCCTAGCCCCCTAAAGGGGGGATTATCGTTCTCATAAAATCCCCCCTTTAGGGGGCTAAGGGGTGAACAGCTAGTTAATAATTTAGTCAAAGATACTTAAAATCTTTGCCGACTAAATTTATAGTCATATATTTGTTTGACAATAATACCAGGAGGAACAACTATGCAATTAACAAGAGCAGAAGAACAAGTAATGCAATATCTTTGGAGCCTGAATGAAGGACTAGTACAAGATGTACGTGATTGTTTCGAAGACCCGAAACCCTCGCGTACAACCGTATCGACAATACTTCGAATTCTCGAAACAAAAGGTTTTGTCGGCCATAAGGCCAATGGGCGCGTCTATACCTATTACCCGTTAGTAAAGAAAGAAGATTATTCAAAAAAACAACTATTCAACATGTTGAAGAATTACTTCAATAATTCCTTTTCATCTATGGCATCCTTCTTTGCCAAAGAATCCAATCTCAGCATACAAGAGATTGAAGAATTACTTGAAGATACAAAAAAAGAGCTGCAAAATAAACCGGAGGAATAATAGAGATATGGAAACCATCGGAATTTACATACTAAAAGTAACGTCTGTACTTACATTCTTTTGGATAATCTACCGTATTTGTTTACACGGAGAAACCTTCTACCGCTTCAACAGGTTCTTTTTATTGGCAGGAATGGCGTTGGCCGTTATCCTTCCCTTTATCCCGCTTCATTATACAGTCGAAGTAAATCTGCCCTTGTTTGCAGAAGCTATACAAGCACAACCATCCGGGCCATTAGTATCTACGAACCGGGATATTATTTATACATCGATATACCGCTTACTTCCTGTACTCTATATATTCGGAAGCTGCCTGCTGGTATTATCCCGGTTATCCGGATTAACCCGTTTATTTAAAATAATGAGAAAAGACGGCTACCGGCGTTTCCCAAAGTATAAACTG
>DAMCDT010000269.1:0-5612 GCA_032058265.1 Tannerellaceae bacterium | reverse complement strand
GGTAATATCAGTTTTTTCATAAAAGATGAATTAGAGATTATTTGCAAGTTTAGTAATAATTTCGGAGAAACGTATATCTTTATCACTGATTATGAAATACAAAAAACAAATTCTAACCTGCTTTATCCTATTAATTATTTCCTTATTATCTTGTACAGAAAGGAAAAATACAAATGAATTGCCGGTCACGGAGAAGGTAATAAAACGCGATAGCCTTAAACTACTATTCGTTGGTGATATCATGACACATGATGCACAGATTAACGGAGCTTTGGTTGATGGAAAAGATACATGCTATAATTTTCTTCCCCCCTTTCAATATATTAAAGATTATATTTCTTCGGCTGATATAGCATTTGGCAACCTTGAAACAACATTAGGAGGAAAACCTTACCGGGGATATCCTATGTTTTCGTCACCTCCCGAATTGATTGAAGCAGTAAAAGAAAACGGTTTTGATGTTCTTTTCATCGCTAACAACCATATATTAGATCGAAGAAAAAAAGGGTTGGAATCTACCATTGATCTACTCGATAAATATGGCTTTTATCATACCGGCGCATTCAAAGATACGCTTTCAAGAGAAAAGAACTATCCCTTAATGATTGAAAAGAATAATATCAAATTGGCTCTCTTAAATTACACCTATGATACAAACGGTCTATTACCATCTGTACCTAATATTGTCAATTATATCGACACTGCGCAGATAAAAGAAGATTTAACGAAGGCAAAATCCTTCCAACCTGATTACATAATTGCCTATATGCACTGGGGAGAAGAATATCAACTCAAAGAAAATAAGGAACAACAGAAACTGGCACATTTTCTAGCTGAGCATGGAACTAATTTGATTATTGGTACTCATCCTCATGTGGTACAGGGTTATAGTAATATTAATACATCTTTGGGAGATAGTATTCCCATCATATATTCATTAGGTAATTTTATATCCAACCAGCGTGACCGGTATAAAGACGGAGGAATAGCTTTTGAGATAAATTTGACGAAAGAAGATAGTACCATTTCCATTAAGTCTCTTCATTATGAACCTATATGGGTTGACCGGTCTGTTAAAAATAATCGCTTTATCTACCGGATAATACCTGTCAACGATTATATAAAGAATATAGATAAATACGAATTAACAGATATGAACCTGAAAGCTATGGAGCAGTTTCTTTCTGATACCAAAACAAAACTACCCAATCTCACTTTGAGCGAATTTTTTAAGGACTATAATAAACCCTGAGAATGTAGAACCATCTAAATGATTACTTGAAATATGATTTCAATGAAACATGTAATACTTATTTGCTTCTTTCTAACAATTACTCCCATTTTAGCGATGGGGAAAGTTATCACATATAATTATCCTGCCGGGATTCCATTAACCGGAGATTACAGGGTTACAGTTGATGGTGTTCCACAGCCTGTATTACTCAGCCCGATTCCCGCTTCATATTCTACCTTTGGTATGGAGGGAGAAGTTAATGTTGAAATCCAAGCCTGGCAAGATATTAAATGGGTAGATATACGTCCCGCTAGCGCTGGAATTAAGACTAAGGTAAAAGAAGGTGTTGTCTCTTTTACCTTAACCGAACCTTGCCAGCTAAGTATTGAATTCAACGGAAAACTATTTAAACCTTTATTCCTTTTTGCTAATCCTCCGGAAGAAAAACCTTCACGGTCGGATAAGAACATTATCTATTTTGAAGCAGGTAAGAGACATAAACCGGGTACTATAACTCCCAAATCAGGTCAACATATTTTTATTGAAGGAGGAGCCTGGGTAGAAGGAACTATCTCAGCACAAGATGTGGAGAACGTGACAATTTCCGGATTCGGCATTATGGATGGCAGCAATAATTTGAAATTAAATGATGACAACTCCATTCATAAATACAATCGCTTTATCGAATTCTATAATTCAAAGAATATCCATATAGAAGGACCGATACTATATAATAGTACAACATGGCAGGTCGTTCCCATAAATTGTGATGATGTAACAATTCATAATATTAAAATACTATCGGATAATCCGAGCGACGATGGAATTGATATCGTACGAAGCCGTTCCGTACATGTAAATAATTGCTTTATCCGTACCAGGGATGATTGTATAGCTATTAAAGCGTTTATGAATTATGCCGATGATTGTATCGTTGATAATGTATTGATCGAGAAATGCACTATATGGAATGGTAAATACGGTAACGGACTTGAAATAGGATTTGAACTCCACTCATCTGAAGTAAAGAATATAACGTTCAGCGATATAGATATGATTCATGTAGAAAGTGGAGCGGTATTCAGTATACATAATTCGGACAAAGCAAAAGTGAAAAACGTATTGTATGATAACATACGCATTGAAGATCCCGGAGATAAGCTTTTCGATCTGGCTATTTTTCGTTCTAAATACTGTACAGATGGCTCTTTGGATGATGAATACCTGAAAGCCAATACAGTTTACGGGATATGGGATAATGTTCTAAAGGTACCGGCAGATAAGAAACAAGAACATGCAAAGTACAGAGGACATATAGAAGATATTCATTTCCGTAATATTAAAATAACAGATGGCCATCATCCTTATTCCCTTTTTGTGGGATATGATGATGACCATCTGGTTAAAAGAATTACTATCGATAATCTTCAAATAAACGGCAGACACATATCCGCACTAAAAGATTTAAAACTCCATACGGAATATGCCCGGGATATTATCATTAAATAATTATACTGCTTCTAATGTAGCTTTGATAAAGTTCCAGACTTTTTCAACAGAAGGAATATTTACTTTTTCGTCAGGCGAATGAGGATATTTCAAATCAGGCCCGATAGAGATCATATCCATATCAGGATAAATTCCCTGAATAATACCACATTCAAGTCCCGCGTGCATAACCTTAACCGATGGTTTCTTACCATATAATTTCTGATACGTTTCTAACATCACTTTCAAAATAGGCGAATCGATATCAGGTTGCCATCCGTTATAAGCGCCTCCGTATTCTACCTTCGCACCCGCCAGGGAAAAGACGCTTTCAAGGCTTGAACACACATACGCTTTACGTGTTTCCGACGAACTGCGTACCAAAATCTTTACTTCAATCAATTCTTTTGAAGATACTACGACTGCCAGATTTGTGGATGTTTCCACCGTATCAGGAAAGTCTTGCAACATACTGATCACACCATTTTGGCAACCTTCGATTGCATTGATCAGATCGTCCTGTACTTCTTCCGGAATTAATGTTCCCGGTAGTTCTATCTTCTCAGCTATAAATGATATATTCGTTTCGATTCCTTTATATTCCGTGCGGTATAATTCCTGATAATCGGACACCATTTCCCACAGTATCTCCGCATTATCTTCGGGAATGGTAATAATAGCAAACGCTTCACGTGGGATTACATTCCGCAATGAGCCTCCATCAATGGAAGACAGACGGGCAGCACAACTAGCCACAGCTTCTTTCAAAAAGCGGAACATCAGTTTATTCGCGTTACCACGTCCTAAGTTAATATCTAATCCGGAGTGTCCGCCTTTCAAACCTGTTAAACTAAGCTTAACCGCTACATCACCCTCGGGGATATATGTATCTTCCTTAAACTGGAAGCAAATATTCAAATCAGCTCCTCCGGCACAACCTACAAACAGTTCACCTTCCTCCTCTGAATCGCAATTGATCATGGTTCGTCCTTTCAGGAATCCGGGCTTTAAACCGAAAGCACCGTCCATACCCACTTCTTCATCAACCGTAAAGAGGGCTTCTACCGGTCCATGTTTTAACGTATTATCAGAAAGGACAGCCATTGCCAGGGCAGCCCCTATCCCATTGTCGGCTCCCAGTGTCGTATCGCGTGCTGTTACCCACTCGCCATCTATGTAAGCATCGATCGGGTCGGTAAGAAAGTCGTGATTTATTGCCGCATTTTTTTGCGGAACCATATCCAAATGTGATTGCAAAATAACCGTCTTACGGTATTCCATTCCCGGTGTAGCAGGTTTACGTATAAGCACATTACCAACCTCATCCTGCAAAGTCTCCAATCCTAATCCTTTACCAAAGCCGACCATAAAACGGGTTACTGCTTCCATGTGTCCGGTTGGACGGGGAATCTGCGTTAACTCATAAAAATAACTCCATACATGCTTCGGGGAAAGGCTTTTGATTTCTGCTGACATAGTTTAACAATTTAAAGTTTCCTCAAATATAAAGATTATTTTAACAAGTTACCTTTTTCTACCAAAATGATTACGATAACTTCACTAAATCATCATACGATGCTATTCTTAAGGCAAAAGAAACGCGACATATACCCTACCAAATCACTTCGCCATTCTGAATCCATTATTAAAATGTTTGCTGCTGGGATAAATATAATAGCGGCAGGTTGCACGGCATATAGGGCGTTCAACAAACCAGGAACCTCCTCTTACAATGGCATATAATTTATTATCCCTGACAAAGGTATCCGAACACCATTCCCAGACATTGCCGCTCATATCATAGAGGCCTAACTCATTCGGATTCTTCATTCCTACCGGATGAGGTTTACCTTCTGAGTTTGCAGCATACCACCCAAGCGTGTCTAACTCCATCCCACCACTGTAAAGATGAGTCCGGTTTCCATAAAAACCTCCACGGGCAGCATATTCCCATTCTATCTCTGTGGGTAATCTCCCTCCTGCCCACTCACAATATGCCTGAGCTCCAAACCATGTGATATAAATAGCAGGGTGCGATTCATATCCGGTTACCGGCTTGCCCTGTTGGATTCCCCAATTACATTCATAATATAACAGTTCGCCTTCGTAAGGACCACTCTTAACAACATCACTTTCGTATGCTGTGAGGAATGCTGCAAATTGATTATTGGTTATTTCGTATTTACTAATTTGGAAATCCCCGACTTTTACGGTTTGTACCGGATTATTATCTTCCGCGTAAGTTGATCCCATTGGGAATGTACCACCTTTTACCGTAATCATTTCCGGATGGATATTAGTCGCTAAATATTTCCGGTAAAGAATCTCTTCTTTACGTTTCCTTGCGACATTACGTTCTTCCTCACGGATATTAGGATCTTTCATGAACAAGTCTAAGTAATGCGTAGAAATATCGTAGGATTCTACTCCTTTCAATGGTAATAAGCGATCGAACATAAAAGCAAGCGCCAAATACCCGTCTGTGCGTTCAGGATCTAAACGTACTCCTTGTTCATATAATTTGAATGCCTCATTGGCATACGTTAGTAATTCAGCCGGAGTACCTTCCAAAGATAGTAAGTTATCCGCTTGACGAATGCAATTATCAGCATACGGATTAATTTGATTACTCAACATTCTGGCAAACTTAGTTTTCTTCATCTCCACAGGTATCTGACGATAGAACTGTCGGAGAGAATCAATCGATACCAACTTCATAAACCGGGTTAATAAAAATTGTCCGGCGTATGTATCCATATTTTTATAGACATACTCAAAACGAATGGAATCCCGTGTATCCTCAATTCTTTTTAATTCATCATCAATTTCACTACGGTTATAAATATCTGCCGACTTACCATTTATTTTCTTCTTTTTCCATGTAGACCAA
>DAMCDT010000268.1:0-5665 GCA_032058265.1 Tannerellaceae bacterium | reverse complement strand
AACCTTTCAAGCACATTTTCAAATAGCTTTATTTTCTCGATTATCCTTAAGGGATTTTCATAATTTCCTGTATTAATTACATCAAGGCATTCTTTTACTTCTTCATCTAATTGTGATATAAATTGCTCCATCTAATATTATGTTTTTATTTCCAGCATACACAATAAAATATTTATGTTTTTATTGAACATTTCCATCTATATTGTGTTTATTGATAGGCAATTCAGCACTTCGATATTACATTATTTTATTTTTCACCTTTACCAAAGAAGCATATTTACGAATGAGGTTATTTAGTAATTCTAAACCAGTCAATGTCAACTCTTCCACCATCGTTACCTTTGGTTGGCCTTGTAATAAATGTTCCGATTTTAGCCCCGATCCAATGTCCTTCTTTTACTTTGAAACTTTTGCCTAAAACCAAATATTTTTTATTGTCGGTACTGTATTTAAATGTACACATTCCGTCTTTAAGGCTTACTTGTAGATAAACCGCTGAATTATTTAATTCTACTGTTTGGTTTTTTACTTCGATTTTCCCCTTATCAGCTTTCATACATTCGGTTTGTGATAACTCGAAAATTCCGTTACCTTTATTTTGGAGTGAAAGAAGCGCATAATCCCGTCCCATAACCAGTAATCCGGTTCTTTCTCCAATAAATCGTGGGTCGGGTTTAAAGTCGAGTTTGATTGTGGCAGTAAATTCAGGTGCCGGAATTTTCTGCAATAATAGATTAGGCACATCCCATAAACTTACATAGTTATCAGGCATTGGTACAGAATAAAGACTTAAACATCCATTATCCTGATTGGCAAAATACCACCATGATGTCGGGTTGGCCTGCCATTGCCATTGCAAGCCTAATACATTTGAATTGAATTCATCGCTTTCGGCAGGAGTGTCGATAGGGTATGTCTTGCCCACATTAGGCTTCTTATATGTCATGACCGGATCGCCACAGCCGTCACCGTCCTTGTCTTCGCCAATTACCGGCCAGTCATTTTTCCATATCATGGGTTGTAAATGAGTAATACGTCCTAATGGACCGACATCCTGAAAATGGATGAACCAATCTTCTCCAGTTGTCGTATCAACCCATCCTCCCTGGTGCGGCCCGTTGACCGGGCTTTTACCTTGAGCCATAACCACTTTTCTTTCATAAGGGCCGAAAACATCTTTAGCTCTCATTGCTAACTGCCAACCGGGCTTAACGCCTCCTGCTGGGGCAAATATATAGTAATAGCCATTCCGTTTATAGAATTTTGGTCCTTCTATTGTTGGGTCAATATCGTGCCCATCGTAGATAACGCGCGATTCGCCGATTGCCTTTTTTCCGTCGGCAGTAAGCCGGGTTACAGCTAACAGGCTTTTAATACCTGACCTGCTTCCGGCATAACCATGAGCCAGATAAACCTGTCCGTCCTCATCAAAAAGCGGGCAAGCATCGATTAATCCTTTACCTTCTTTTACCAACACTAATGGCTCCCATTCTCCTGCCGGATCTTTTGTCTTTGTCATGAAAATTCCAACATCGGGATCGCCATAATAAATGTAAAATTCCCCCTTATGATAGCGTATGGACGGAGCCCACACATTTCCGCCGTGGTTTACTCCTTGGCCAAACATAGCATAATCTGGCATTTTATCAATTGCATATCCGATAATCTGCCAGTTTACCAGATCTTTGGAATGTAGGATAGGTAGTCCGGGAATACAATTAAAACTGGAAGCTGTCATGTAATAATCTTCTCCGTTCCTACATAGATCAGGATCGGAATAGTCGGCATACAGGATTGGGTTTTTATATTTTCCATTACCTAAATCAGCAACCCATGTGTTTGAAACATTGTTTTGAGCATTCGACGCCAGCATCGTAAAACATGCCAACGTGAAAAGGATTCTTTTAAAATTCATTTTTTTCATTATTAATATATTTTTCTACTTTTCTTCCTTATTTGGTGACTTTACATTTTTCAGATAATTATTACCCCATATAACCTGACTGTTTTTAGTTAAACAGAATATATCAGTTTGAATAGCCTGAAAACAATTAGTTATAAATGCGTTGCTAACATCCGTTAATTCTACGATAGACTGCTGTTCATGAACTGAACCCGAACGGATATTATCGAGGATGATATTGTCGCATTCCTTAAAAGAGTATGCCGCACCTTTTTCTGTTGCGAAATCAACATTCTGAAAACGGATGTTAGATGCTGTCTGAGCTTTAAACCCTTCTTTTGCCGAAATATTTATATTTGAAAACGAAATATTATCAACAGGCATTTCCCCAATACCTGTTATATAACCTATCCTGTTTACATCACTTCCAGTTATATTACTCATGTGTATATTTCTAAAGACAGGTGTACGTTCGGAAACTTCTTCTTTAACAGATTTTTTATCGTAGAATAAATCAAATATGAAGGCATCCCTTTTAATCCCATTCATCACAATATTATCCATCCTGATTTCTTCAACGATGCCTCCTCGTCCTCTTGATGCCTTTAATCGGATTCCGTTATCCGTACCGTTGAATATGCAATTCGATATAGTCAATTTTTTTACTCCTCCCGACATTTCGCTTCCTATAACGATACCGCCATGTCCTGATAGCATCACACAATTTGTAATTGTAATGTTTTCACAAGGCCTTCCATATTTCCGTCCGTCAGCATCACGTCCTGATTTTATTGTAATACAATCATCGCCTACACTAATGAAGCAATCAGAAATGCGAACATTGCTACATGATGATGGATTGATGCCATCGGTATTAGGACCTTTGGGGTCTTTGGATGGATTATTTATCGTTACTCCATGAATCACTATATTATCACAAAAAACCGGATTTACAGTCCAAAAAGGAGAATTTTTAATCGTCACACCTTCTATCAATATATTCTTACATTCCAGAAATTGGATAAAAGGAGGCCGACAGAATTTTTTAATCAACGTTGACTTATAATAATCTGCTACAACCAAGTCTTTATTTGCTTCCGCCCATAGTTTCTGAAATTTGTCTTCCTTCGAAACTTTTCCGGTCTTTCTGACCTCCATCGTCAGCGGATGGTCATACTGCCACCATTTTAATCCTTGCCCGTCCAGAATACCTCTCCCTCTTATGGAAATGTTTTCGGCATTCTGTGCATTAATCAATGGACGGAACGTATTCATAAAAGTACCTTCCCACCTTACCTTTATAAAGGGTGTATAATCTTCAAAGTCATCCGAAAATTTAATAATCGAACCCGACTCCAGGTAAAGTGTAATATTGCTTTTCATATTTATGGCCCCCGTTAAATAAGTTCCGGCCGGGAAATAAATGATTCCTCCTCCTTCGGCAGATGCTTTTTCAATGGCATCATTTATCAGAACAGTGCATTTATTTTTTCCGGTAATATCTGCACCCAACTCCATCATATCGAAGGTTTTGGAACTTATAATAGTGGTGCATAATAAAAAAAGAGTAATAGCGAATAATTGTTTCATATGAATGTTTTTTGATATTATTTAATTTTAAGTGGATTCCAGCCGTCGCAGCCTTTCATAGCCTGTTCAATGGTATATTGTTGTGCTTGTTTTTTATCTAATATTTTCGCCCATTTCACTCTGCCACTGGTATCTGCTCCTTCTCCCCTGTTATTATATTCCATATAGCGAGCTGTTTTTTCGTTATCGCTTTTCCCCCAGTTATGCCAGCCTTCTTTATTCATGCCTTCGGGCAAATTACAATTCATAAACAAGGTCATAGCAAACGGCCTCCACGGACGTCCCAAATATATTTTAGTAATTCCTTCTGCCAACGTTATGTTGCAATTGTTAAAAATGTAACCATATTTTATATGCTCCGGCGTACTGGCCGCTGTAATAAAAGAATTTCTTTTACAACGCAGTTGACAACGCTCGAACCAGCAAGTGGAAGGTCCAAATATGTAGTCAGTTGTTCCTTCTATATAACAATCTTCGAAGTAATACCTTGAAGCTTCTTTACCGGTATATACCGTGTCCTGATTACCCAATATCCTGCATTTACGGAGAACTATCCGATCTCCCTCCAGATGTAATGCTACAGCCTGTCCTAACGGAAGGGATGAATTCTCTATGGTAAGATTTTCCAATAGAATGTCATTCCCCCGTATTAAAAAAGTATAGGATCTGAAAGTTCCCATTTTATTTATATTTGCATGATCGTCAAAGGTGATTATTGTTTTATCAGCACTCTCGCCCACCAGTTTCAGATTGCAGATGTATGTGGGTATTTCTACTTTTTCCTTATAAATGCCATCTCTGATATATATAGTAACTAATCCGTTCGGATTGAAGGTACGAACAGAATGAATCGCTTCCTGCACATTTCTGAAATCTCCGCGTCCGTTGCGGTCTACAGTTATTGTATCAGTTGCGGAATTTTGTCCTGAAAGATTGAATAATATAAATAAATTAAAAAATAAGATAGAGCAAATTCTTAAGTACATAAGACAAAGTTTAAGGTAAATATTATTGGTTAAACAAATATATATAATGGCTGAATATCTGATCTGTAATTGTATTTTTCAATTTCAGTAATGAATATATATTTACATGGCATTATTTTAATACAATGTTAAAACATAATACTTTTATTATACGGTTAATAATTGGCAAAAATCGGTGGTTAAAATGGAATGGTAATTCTGGTATGATTAAATTAAATATTTGAAAATCAAAATTATATTTTTTTATTTGCCATTTTTTTAATATTATTCATAATCCACTACTCCACGCAAATTTCAAGAAAGTCCCCGATAATCATTATATTTGTCTTAATCACCTTCTTGTTAAATCTACATTTTTTATCATGAAAAAGATTTATCTTATCATTTCTTTTGCCTTTTGCTCATTGACTCTTATGTTGGGGCAACCAAAATGTCATATTGAACATTATGGCTTAACGGATGAACTTCCCAGCCATACAATAATGGATATGCATCAGGATAAGGAAGGTTTTATGTGGTTTGCAACCTGGGACGGGCTATGTAAATTTGATGGATACAACTTCACTACCTACAAAACTTCTTTAGAAGATAAAATCTTCATGAAAAGCAACCGCATCGATAAAATCAATCAGGATATTTATGGATATATTTGGGTTCATACTTACGGGCGGGAAACGCTCCGTTTCGATCCGCAGAAAGAAAAATATGTTGCTGAATTCCATTTAGATAATGATCTTTTTTCGACATCGAAAATTTTAACAATGCCATCGGGTAAAGTATGGCTCACCTCCGAGAATATGGGAGCCATTTGTATTATAGATACAGCAAATAATTCTATTCATTTTAATATTGAGAACAATACTTTAAAATCTAATTATATTTATGCCGTACATGAAGATTCGAATAAAAATACGTGGATGCTAACAGGAAACGGAATAGTTAAAGTTACTTCTCAAAATGAATCTTCTATTTATCTTGCCGGTAAAGACAAGCCCAATGCATTTTATTCCATTTTTGAAACAACTGGCGAAATCTGGTTTGGAACAAATAATGGACGAATATGGTGCTATAATAAGAGTGATAATAGATTTAGCTCTTTTGATACGGATGTAAAGTCCGACATCATCTCTATACAAAAAGTATATGACAATCTTTTTGTTTTACTTTCTTCAAAAGACGGCTTTTT
>DAMCDT010000267.1:0-5684 GCA_032058265.1 Tannerellaceae bacterium | reverse complement strand
GTAAAATTTGAAAGGAGAAAGAATGAATTAATAAATTCCTTCGCTTGTCATCTGGATACGTTTCATCGTTCCATCTTCATTGTAGTATAAACGGTCGATACATACGGAACGACGGAAACTTCCTCCTGCTGTGTTAATTCCTCCATTATGATAAATGAAATACCAGTCTCCCTTAAATTCTATGATTGCCTGATGGTTTGTATTGCAATTTCCTGCCAGTTCATTTAAGATACCTTTGTATTCCCAAGGACCTTCAATGCTTTTGCTCATGGCATAACATAATTTTTCAGGGAATCCCGAAGCATAAGACAGGTAATACCATTCACCGCGTTTATGTATCCAGGGCGCTTCGGTAAATGCGGGTAAATCTACTTTATGGATCGGGCCGTCTAGTTCGATCATATTTTCTTTCAGCTTGGCATAATAGCATTGTACATTTCCCCAGTATAGATATGCCTGTCCGTCATCATCAATAAATACGGTAGGATCAATGTCATCCCACATCATTTTGGGAGTCTGGTCGGTCATTTCGTTGGTCACCAAAGCTGAACCGCGCGCATCTTTAAAAGGCCCGACAGGCGAATCCGCCACAGCCACACCAATGGCTTTTCCCCGGTTTTTATGTTCTACCGTCACATACCAATAGAACTTACCGTTTCGTTCGATCACCTGGCTCGCCCATGCTTCGCCACTTGCCCAATCAAAATCCTTTGCCCGCAAAGGAACAGGATGTTCAGTCCATATTTTCAGATCAGGCGACGAAAACACCAGCCATTCATTTAATAAATAATGTTCTTTAGGTGGCGGGCATTCATCATGTCCGGCATAAATATAAACCTTATCGCCATACACCATTGCTCCGGGATCTGCCGTATATTTATATTCAATAATTGGATTCCCGTTTGCGACAAATGTAGTATCAGCCATAACCCGAAGAGATAAAAATGTAAAAACTCCGGTAAAGAAAAGTAAGGAAGAAATATGTTTCATAATTCACTCGATATTTATAAGATAAAGAAAGGGCTTTATTCTTATTTATCCTTAAAAGAATATCCAAGAATAAGCCCATTTCTAATTCAAACCAATTTGCTAACCTAAGAATTTATTATATTGATAATTGAAAAGGCTCCGTATAAATCATTGCATCAATCCCTTCTACCTTTAGTCCCATACGGGCATATATAAAGCCTGTTGATGGTAGTGTACTAGGCAATGAACTTACCGTCAAACCGCTCAGGTCTAATGTAAGCGATACCTGATCGCCTGCTGAAGCATTTGTGGTAGCTGCTCCAGCCGCACCAAAATTGAAAGCATTGTCTACAATAACATTACGCCCGGCATATAAGCCAACATATTCAATATTACGTCCGGCTGTTATCTCACGCACTGAACAGCTTCCTGATACGATCTTGTTACTGATTGTAATCGAAGCATTTTCCAGCAAATAGTAAGGAGTAACAGGTATATCCACAACTTCATTCCTTCCGCAGTTATCCACAAAAACGGTATCTGAATAGGTAGGATTTACCCAAGGGCCTATATTGTCCTGACGAATTAACCGGTAATTTTTTCCTGAGTACACACTAGCGCTAAAGGTTCCGTCTTGCGCTACCTGTACATTCATATAGGTACTGGCAGATAACTCCCAGCCAGGTTCATATAGCCTAAAAGTAACTTGGTTATTCTTCACATTGATGGCTTCTCCGTTATATACGATCCTTCCTGTAATGGTTGCGTTCGGCTCATCGTAATTGTCATATTCGCAGGAAGCGAATATATACGGCAGTATAAATATAAATAATAAAATATTTCTCATAATCTTTTGATTTTTAGAAATTAGGATTTTGTACTAATCTAGGATTTCTATTTAAAACATCTGTACTAAATGATGAATAATAATTACCCAAACGGAAATTACGCGGAGCCCTAAAGCGATAAGCGACATGGCGATCGAAGATATACTTTCCATCGTCTGGTCCGCCTATTACACGGAAAGGATATAATGCATATAGCATAGTGTTTTCGGATTGAACGCCATTCCATACATTATGGGCCTTTCTCAAACGCTTCATATCCCAGAAACGATGGTCTTCAACAGCCAATTCACAACGGCGTTCGTGCAAAAGATTGTCTATTGTCAGATCAGACGCTGTCCATGAATTCGCACCAAAACCGGCGCGTTCTCTGATAGCATTGGCATATCTGAGGGCTTTATCTGTTTGTCCTAATTCCATAGCTGCTTCTGCCGCATTCAAGTAAACTTCTCCCATTCTGAAATAAACCCACCAAACATACGAACCTTGTCCACGAGCGGACGAGCCAGTCGTTTGATCTACATATTTCCGTAAATTAAAGCCTGTATTGGTGTAGGTGGCACGGGTTAAAGGGCCATCTCTGCCCACAAAAGGACCTCCATCCGCATTCGGATGATCATCCGCCGGGTCATACGTGCTGTTTGCTTCCGATCCCTCGATTAAAAGATATGATCCGTCAGACTGGTAAATAGCTACCCCGGCTAATATATCCAATTGAGCGCTCCTGAATGTTTGTCCCGGTACGATGCAAGTACCTTTCAAACGATAGTCACGTCCTTCAAATATATCCGATACATTATCATAAGCGATATAGTTTCCATTGGCGTCTCTATCGGCAAATCTACCTGAACCTCCATCCAATGGTAAATACGATTCAACCAAACCTAGAGTTGGGCAAAGATCGGAACCATTATCATTATCTTCATTCATCGATTGGGCAATATTCGAGAATGTGAAATTATGAAATTTACCGGAAGAATAATCCTTACTCCAGATTACTTCCCTGTTTCCGTCTTTAACACTAACTGCGTTATAAAAGTCGTCAGGAGAATTGACTGCATGAAGTTGGAATACGCCGTCGTTAATAATCTCTTCGGCAGTTGCCAAAGCTCTTTCGTAATATACATTCGGCGACGTTCCGGTCATTCCCACTACACCTGCTTGTAAAGGAGATGAAATAGGAGTAGCCATGGCTGCATTATATTTGGATATGGAACCGGCATAAAGCATGGCACGGCTCGCCAATGCCAATGCCGCATATTTATTAGCACGGGATACATTTGTCACACCGTTATTTGCAGCTAAATTTTCTTTAATGTCCATACACTCGCTATAAACGAACTCATAGACTTCGGCTTCAGTTGAGCGGGGTATTTGTAGTTGAGTAATATCCATTCCTGATGTATAGGTTTGTGTTTCGGTTATAATAGAAACACCTCCCATGCGCCGGGCCAGCTCAAAGTAAGCACAAGCGCGCAGGAAACGGAATTCGCTATTAAAAAGTATCTTGTCTTCATCCGACAAAGTGGATATTTCGAGCTTTTCTATACTTTGATTTAGTTTATAAACGTAATCATAATCATAATAACGCATAAAATCATACGAGTAATTAACCATCTGGTTACGAGCCATTTCAATGTCGTTATTTTGATTTCCGCACCACATTACATCGTCAATAAAAGAAAATGGTCCAGTGTCTCCAAATGCATCGGTTCTGAACTTACCATTATTGGTTGTACCCGTTTCGAAGGCACTATTCATGGGGGCTGTATTATATAAATTTGCCAATACACCTAATACCATTGAATTGTCATTCCACACCTGATCATCCGTCAGGAAGTCTGAAGGAGTACGTTCCAGAAAATCGTCACAACTTGAAAAGTGACAACCTGCTACTATTAATAATAATAAATATATAATATTCTTTTTCATATTTTTACGATATTAAAAATTAAGATTGAGCCCAACACTGAATGTCCTGGTATTAGGTGAAACCAAAGCGCTATTAGATTCAATTTCAGGATCGAGTTGATATTTCGATAAATTATCGATGCTGAATAAGTTGTAGGCATTCACATACACACGCAGGTGGTTTACAAAAAACTTACTGGTGATATGCCTTGGAATGGTATACCCTAATTCCAGTGTACGCAACTTTATATAATAGGTATTATGTACCCAGAAATCAGAATAACGGTTGAAACTAACGTTCGCGCCGGCATACCGGGTAGCAGGAAAACGTCCGGATATCCATTCACTGTTCGGATTCGTAGGATCTGCTCTATGCCATGCATCGGTCAACAGATAACGGGTTGAGTTTCCATCTCCCTGAAAAGGAAAAGCAACCTCCCAGTGCATGTGATAAGATTGGCCCTGGGCAGCCGAGAAATCGGCTTTTAAATCAAAATTTTTCCATTCAAAGGAAGTATTAAGACCAAAATTCAAATAAGGTAACTGCGCAAGGCCGTAACCAATCGGGCGTTCGTCCAATTCATTGATTACACCATCACCGTTTACATCCTTATAAATCAGATCTCCCGGAAGCATGGTTGTGTTTCCCTGGCCGTCATTATCAACTTTATAGTTCTGTATTTCGTCGTAACTTTGGAAACGTCCAACCACCTGGTAGCCCCAGTTTACGTTTGCCCATCTGTTCTCGATAGAATTGCGGTACTCGTTCCAACTGGAACCGAAACGGGGTTTATATGAATCGCCGTCTTTTTTACGTGCTAATGTAGTATTGAATCCGATATTATAACGGAAATCACGCACCTGATCCTGCCAATTCAAAGATAATTCAACACCCCGGTGATAGTCTGAATTCAGGTTTTCCTGTGGTAATTCAAACCCTACTTCAGCAGGTACAAGCACATCATATCTTGAAGCCGGCAATCCTGTACGTTTCCTTTGGAAAATGTCAAATGTACCATTTAAACGGTTATCCAGAAAGCCAAAATCAACACCCACGTTCATTAAGGCAGACTTTATCCATGACAAAGAAGTAATAGGTATACCGCGATAAGAAACACCTGTTACGGTCGAACCATTCAATACAGCACTTCCATCACCATATTTGTATCCATCCAGATACGAAAAAGGAGTTACAATATATTCCGGCATCCCATGTGTTTCAGGATTATTTAAATCGTATGTATAGCGAAGAATATTTTCTCCCATTTGACCCCACGAAGCACGAAGTTTAAAATTAGAAAGAGATATGGTCTCTTTCAAGCTTTCCATAAATGCTTCCTCTGACAATCTCCAACCTACGGAAACCGAAGGAAAGAATCCCCAGCGACTCCCTGATTTAAAAAGATATGATCCGTCGTAACGTCCGCTGAACTCTGCAAAATATTTACTAGAGTAATCATAAGCAGCACGGAAAACAAAACCGGCACTGGCATTTTCCGTCATAACAGTTCTTAACTCCGTCATATCTGTTAAGTTGTTAGTCAACGGAATATAATTATTCGTCGGTAAAATATTATATTGTAGGTAATCTCTTTCTCCTTTTACCGTTTCAACCCCAAAGAGCCCTGTTACGTGGTGGATTTCATTGAACGTATGATCATAGTTCAAACGCGCCTGAAATGTTTGTTGAATCCTCTGATCTTTCACGCGCCGCCTCCAGGGGTTCTGGTTACCTGCCTGTTCGATATAAGCATCATTCTCCTTATCATACGTATATACATTGTATGTATATTCAAATTCTTCGTCCGCACGAGTTTGAATATTATAATTATACATAACTGTACCTTTTAAACCAGGGATAGGAAATGTATATTCAGCAAAGAAATTCGCCGATAATTCTTTCCATTTATCATCTGTATAACCTGTGATGTTTTTATCAAATATCGCGGCTCCGGTAGC
>DAMCDT010000266.1:1029-5705 GCA_032058265.1 Tannerellaceae bacterium | reverse complement strand
AATACTCATTGTTTTGTAGGCAACGAAACGCTCAGAGACATACCATGTTCCGTTATATTTGTTGTCTGTTCCCCATGAATTCTTAATCATATAGAATTCTTTTCCGGTTTGGTCTTTTGCTAATCCGTAGATTAACATGCCGTGGTCGTCTGTTGTTTGAAAATTGTCATAAGCAGCCTGACGCATTTCCTGAGTTATCTTTAATTCTTCAATTGGTTTGTCCAACATTTTGCGGATCTCTTCATCTTTCTCACGTTTGCTTAATCCAATCCAACGCTCCTGGTCTGAACCGGATGTTTCAATAGCTTCTACGTCCGGTACAACTGCAATACCATTACGAGTAAAACCTATTTCGCTTACATCGGATGCCCAGGCAATAGTATATCCAGTATTGATCGCGTTTTTGATAACCTGCATCATTTCATTTAACGGCAGATTATATGATAATCCCCAACGCCAGTTATCCGGAACTTCTAAAGCAAAAGGAGCATAAAAAGGTTGATGCGTATATGAAGTAATAGAAACATAATCATCTATGTTCAGTCCTAATTCTTTTGCAAATGACTGAGGAGTATATTGTTTCCCGTTGTATGTGAATGTTTCGGGAATTTCTCCTAAATACGCATCGATTATGCCATCAAATCCTCTTTTCCATGCGGTAGATAGTTTACCATTCGGATTATTGGCAATTGCTTTAATGTAAGCAGCAGCTCCACTTTCCAACTCATTATGTACGTGCACTTCTTCACCGTAATTCAATCCGGGCATGGCCGCTTCAGGTACAATACCATAATGTTTTACTGCATACAATACGTCTTCGAATGATCCTCCCTGTGCAAAGTTCAAATATCCTTGGGCACGTATGAATTTATCTGCCTGATCTTTGTAAGAATGACTTACAATAAACATTTCTGATAGATCATACTCTCCTTTGCCCATACGTAACAATTCCGATTCCAGATGTGCAATGCCGGAGAAAGACCAGCATGTTCCCGTACGGTTCTGGTTTTTAACTGAAGTAATCTTTAATTCTTTTACAGGAGTGAATACATATCCGTCTCCTTCTTGCGCCTGAACAGTAGTAGTAAGCGCTAATGCCAGTATAAAAGTGGCGATCATTAATCTTTTCATGAATATAGTTTTATTGTTAGCTATTATATTGCAAATATACAATATGCAATTCAGACATTCGATTAATTTATTACTTTTGTGGACGAAAAGATTTAAAAAAAGGATACTAAAAACATGAAAGTCACTATTATAGGAACAGGGAATATTGGTGGAGCGATTGCCCGCGGCCTGGCACAGGGAACTGTAATCAATACATCTGAAATAACCTGCACAGATCATTCACAGGATTTACTTGATAAAATAAAAGCTTTCGACCCCGCGTTCCAGACTACCTCCGATAATATTGAAGCATCGAAAAGGGCAAATATTATTATAATAGCTGTTAAGCCGTGGATGGTAGAGAAAGTTATCGACGAAATAAAGCCTGTCCTTGATTTCGACAAGCAAATCATAGTGTCAATTGCAGCCGGGGTTACGTTTGAACAGTTGATGTCTTTTCTGACAAAACATTCCGGTTTCGACCAAATGGCCTCTCCCACTCTTTTCCGTGTTATCCCTAATACCGCAATCGAAGTATTGAGTAGTATGACTTTTGTATCGTCTTACAATGCTTCGGAAGATCAAAACAACCTGATCCTGCGTATTTTCAATGAACTTGGCAATGCGATGTTAGTGGAAGAACGTTTGATGACTGCCGGAACAGCTCTGGCTTCCAGTGGTATTGCCTTTGCACTTCGCTACATACGTGCCGCCATTGAAGGCGGTGTCGAACTCGGTTTTTATCCCGGTGAGGCACAAGAGATCGTTGTCCATACGGTTAAGGGTGCAGTCGATGTACTGCTTAAAAACAAAAGTAATCCGGAAATGGAGATTGATAAAGTCACCACTCCCGGAGGTATTACAATCAGGGGATTGAATGAAATGGAACTATCCGGTTTCACATCCTCTGTTATCCGCGGACTGAAAGCCAGTAAATAAAAGGTATTACGCTTTCTTCCTTCTTTCCATTTCCTTTTTCAACATTCTTAACTCCCTACCCGTTTGGCCGGCAACCGAAGTATTTTCTTCCGCGCGGCGTAGCAGATAAGGCAGCACATCCCTTACTTTAGCATACGGAACGTATTTGGTTACATTATATCCTGCATGAGCCAGATTGAATGAAATATTATCACTCATTCCCATTAGTTGGGAAAAGTATATTTTAGGATTATCCTTTGCCAATCCTTTTTCATCGATCAGTTCCGCCAGTTTAGTATTACTTACTTCATTATGGGTTCCCATAAAAAGCTCCATGCGGTCGATATGCTCCACAACAAACCTAACACCTTCATCGAAATTATCATCAGTAGCTTGTTTGTCTTTGCAGATCGGATCAGGATAACCCATCATCTCGGCACGTTTACGTTCTTCTTCCATGTAAGCTCCCCGAACGAATTTAATGCCGGGATAATATCCTTTCTCTACTGAATCATCATAGATTCGGCGCAGGTAAGGCATTCTGTCGTGGCGATACATTTGCAATGTTGCAAATACAATTGAGCGTTCTTTATTAAAAGTACGCATCGCCTCGTCGGTCAGTTCATCAATGGCATCCTGGAAACAATAGTCTTCGGCATCAACCAGTATGCGCACATTATTATCATACGCGCGTTGGCAAAGCGCCATAAAGCGTTCAATAAACTCACGGTACGCTTTGATTTCTTCAATTGTCAACTCTTCGCGTTTTTCAGAAGCTTTTGATAAAACCTCATCAGTCGTAAGAGTTGATGGTTTAAATACAGCATAAGCTATATTCGGATTACCTTTGGCAAAGTCTATCGAACGAAGGGTTTCTTCAAAAGTAGCCTTGATACCTTCCGGAGTCTGTTCGCTCTCAGCAGAATAGTCCATCGTGGCTTTGACGTTATATTGTTTCAGGAAATTGATATATTTTGTCGATTCCTGTAAGGTTTCTCCTCCCACGAATTGCTTATATAAGGTCGGCTTTACGATCCATCCTAAGGGAAAGTGTATTTTCAGCGCTATCTGTGATGCGTATTTACCCAGTTTTACTATGCCGGGGTGTTTCATTACATTGAATAATAATAAAGCATTTCTTAATTCAGATTTTGATTTGGAAGAGAATGCTATTTCGGTATTATTAAAGTCTAACATGGTATTATTAATTGAGAGTTGTCAGTTGACAGTTGACAGTTGATAATGAAAACCCAGACATTAATTGTCAACTGTCACTTGTCAACTATCAACTGAAAAATATTATTTTTCCCCAAGGAATGGGTATTTGTAATCGGTTGGAGGAACGAGGGCCTCTTTAATAGTGCGCGCATTGGTCCAGCGTATTAAATTTAACGGGCCGCCTGCTTTGTCATTTGTACCAGAAGCTCTTGAACCACCAAACGGTTGCTGTGCTATTACGGCTCCGGTCGGTTTATCATTGATATAGAAGTTACCCGCTGAATAACGTAATTTATCCATAGCAGTTATGATAGCATAACGATCCCTTGCAAAGATAGAACCTGTCAAACCATAAGGAGAAGTACGGTCACATATCTCCAAAGTTTCTTCATACTTATTATCATCATATACATAGATCGTGATAACCGGACCGAAGATCTCTTCCGTCATTGAACGGAACTGAGGATTGGTCGTTAAGATCACTGTCGGCTCGACATAATAACCAACCGACTTGTCTCCGTTACCTCCGAAGATAACTTCCGCGTCAGAAGCTTGTTTCGCATAATTGATATAATCCATTATATTATCAAAAGAAGCTTCATCAATTACAGCATTGAAGAAATTGGTAAAGTCCTGCGGATCTCCCATTTTGATCTCTTTCAGCATATCGCCGACCTGCTCTTTGATTTCTTTCCAAAGGGATTTAGGAATATAAGCACGTGAACCGGCCGAACATTTCTGTCCCTGATATTCAAACGCTCCGCGAACAATCGCTGTTGATACTTCTAATGTAGGAGAAGAAGGATGAACAAAGATGTAATTCTTACCACCTGTTTCACCCACTATTTTAGGATATGATTTATAATTTTCCAGATTATTAGCCATCTGACGCCATAAGGTATTGAAAGTAGCGGTAGAACCCGTGAAATGGAATCCGGCCAGATCAGGGCTTGCTGTAATAACTTTTCCAATTACACTTCCCTGGCCCGGTATAAAGTTTACCACACCATCAGGCAATCCTGCTTCCTGGAATACTTTCATTAGTAAATAGTTTGAATGGATAGCAGTAGTAGAAGGTTTCCATACCGCCACATTACCCATCATAGCAGGACCCATATTCAGATTACATGCGATAGACGTAAAGTTGAACGGGCTTAAAGAGAATACAAAACCTTCCAGTCCGCGGTATTCCATACGGTTAAGGATACCTGTATCCGAATAAGGTTGGTCTTCATAAATCTGACCGGCATAGAAAGCGCTGAAACGCAAAAAGTCAATCAATTCGCAAGGAGCATCGATCTCTGCCTGATAAGGACTCTTACTTTGTCCCAACATAACCGAGGCATTTAATAAATAGCGGTATTTCGTAGCGAACAGTTCCGCCACACGCATCATCAGTGAAGCGCGTTCAACCCAAGGCAATTCCGACC
>DAMCDT010000266.1:0-1019 GCA_032058265.1 Tannerellaceae bacterium | reverse complement strand
CGACCATTCTCTGTGGGCTTTCATGGGCGCATCGATAGCCATTTGCACTTCTTTCTCACCTGCCTTATGGTAAGTTGCCAACACATGTTTATGGTCGTGCGGCATTACTACTTTACCCGTATTACCTGTACGGACTTCTTTTCCCCCGATAATTAAAGGGATATCCCACTCTTCAGATGAAATTTGTTTTAATGCTTGCTTTAGTGACGTTTTTTCTGTAGTTCCGGGCGCATAAGATTTTACCGGCTCGTTAATAGGTTTAGCGAATTTGAAAATTGCGTTATTCATAGCTTAAAAATTAAAATGTTTTATGTTTTGTAATCTGAGGCGTAAACTTAATGAATTTAATTCAAATAACATCTTTGAAAGTATAAATGAGTATTTATATGATAGTTGTGAAAAAGTTCATTTTTGCTCATTATCATTTCATATAATGTTCACGTCCGGTTTATATTTTCCTACCGTCTGTTTTATCTGCCACCGACCGGTGCATTAATATCCACCGGTTGGTGCATTAATATCCACCGGCTGGTGCACTAATATCCACCGGTCGGTGGCAGATAAAACAGACGGGGCATAATCATAAAAGATTAGAGACCTTTTGACGAGCCAGTCATTAGGAAAAACAACTAAAAGCGCCTCGTAAATTATAAACAGGTGATTATTTGAAAAGATAATGGCATATATAGCAGAATAATATCATCCGTGAAGTTGTAAATGTAATCTAATTCATTATTTTTGTATTCAAACCGTAAATTAATTGTATAAGTCAATGTTCGACAGCGAAAAAAGGGCCTTTGTTGCACTATCTGATAACCTTGAAATTTGTTTATTACCTCAAATGGCTAACCGCCATGGACTGATAAGTGGCGCAACCGGCACGGGTAAAACCGTTACTTTACAAACTTTAGCTGAGACCTTCAGTTCGATGGGCGTGCCTGTATTCGCAGCCGATGTAAAAGGTGACCTATCCGGTGTAGGAGCGGTCGGCGGAAACAAACAAAGTGTAACCGAACGAG
>DAMCDT010000265.1:0-5728 GCA_032058265.1 Tannerellaceae bacterium | reverse complement strand
GTTCCTGTTTTGCGCTTTCAACCAGTGTGACAGCCTGGCTAAGGATAGTTATATTACCAGCAAGTATTCCTTCTATAAATTCTGAAGAAGTATATTCCTTACGTTGAAGTCTTTTCTTAAGATATGGATTGACAATAGGAACGTTTGCAACGCCCTTATTAACTTTCAGACCTTTATATTGGTCTTCATTTTCAGGATGTTCCATCATTAAGTTATTCTTTCTTGAGTTATTTTTCGGCTGTTACTTTTATCAGGCGAACAGGACCATTGGGATCGTTGCACACAACATTAATGAATGCTTCGAATTTTGTTTTTATTTCTTTTGGATGGACACTTACTTTATAAGAAGCTGATGTTCCTGGTTTCAGTTCTTTCTTTCCGCCGGATATATCAACTAACTCATTATCGCAAGTAACGCTATATATTAATAGATTGGATTTACCTATATTTGTAATGGTGAAGCTCTCAGATTCTTTCCCTCCTCCTCCGATAAAAGGAATGATACCTCCGCTCTTTTCAGGTAATTTACCGAAATCGAGTAAGGTTGTAGAAAATTGGATGGATGCGGCATTCGATCTGTCAGAAGAAGACCATTTACTGAAATTATCAATAACGTTTGCTGCCACACTGATTTTTCCATCTATATCTTTTATTCCTTCTCGTTCAATCTTCAAAGGTATTGTGGTAGATATATGCCCCATCCTTTTTGCTTCATTCGTATTGAACAATACGTTGATTTCCCCCGTTTCTCCGGCATTTAATACTTTAGGCCTTAATTCAACTGATAAATAATTCGGAATCTTCCCTATAATAATATGGATAGATTTATCCCCTTCATTTTTAACAGCGATTTTATTACCTAAAGTTTCATCAGGACGAATGCTATTAAATAATACTGATTTGGATTGTAATTTAAGTCCTCCAATATTATATGGATAAGTAATAGCCACATTAGAAGGGATAGAAGATTTAGGTTTGACTGTTCCTTTTACATATAATGTAAGTCGGCCGTTCTTAGCGTTACTGAAAACAGAAATACTTTTATAAAAAGGCCCGGGCCTTCCTTTGGGGTTATAACTAATCTTAACTTCTCCCGTTTTTCCAGGTTCTATAGGAGCTTTAGACCATTCCGGCCGGGTACAACCACATGACGCGGTTATACGATTAATAACTAACGGATCGTTTCCGGTGTTTTTAATTTCAAAAATATGGGATGCCAAACCATCGGCTTCAGAGATTTGTCCGAAGTCATGAGTTTGTTCATTAACATTGATCTCTGCATTATGCTGGGCGATTATTTGCCCGGCAATAAGCAGAGATGCAATAAATAGTATTATCTTATTTTTTAATTTCAGCATCAATAAAAGTGCGAAAGCCGGTTACTTAACTTCACCTCGTATCGTAACAACGTAGCTTCCGGTTTTTCCGTTACTGTATATGGAAATGGATTTGGCAAAAGGTCCGGGACGATTTTTTGGATTAAAAGTAACGGATACTTCACCTGTTTTACCAGGTTCAATCGGTTCTCTTGTCCAATTAGGAGAAGTACATCCGCAAGATGCAATCACACGGGTGATTACTAATGGTTCATTTCCCGTATTCTTTACAGTAAAAGTATGGGATACATTACCATCGGCTTCTTTTATTTCACCGAAATCATAAGAGTTTTCTGTCAATATGATAGAAGCTCCATTCTCATTCTGAGCTTGTGCTAAGCCTGTTGTTAACAGGATAGCCATAAAAACGAAAATAATCTTTTTCATCTTTTTCTTTTAAAATTTAGCAATCAATATTGCAAAGTTAATAATAATCTCTAATTGTTCGTATAAAGAATTTAATCTTGTACTAAAATTCTGTTTCCTTCCGTGTGCGAAACGAATTCCGGAGCGTACATACATTGTATGGTTGTTATTCCTCCGGAGAATTGCCCACTACGGGAAACATGAGCAGCATATTCCAATACATGTGTCCCTGTCGGGAGATAATCAAAGTAAAAATTCTCTGATACATCTTTCGGAGAACGATAATATCTTATACCGTCTGCAAACATAGAACCGGAAAGCTGGTTATTTGGTTCAAAACACCCAGCTCTGAGATCTTTCAGGCTGACATATTCCATATCACGATCTGTGCGGATCGTTAACCGGACAATTACTTTATCCCCGATATGTAATGGTCTATCCTGTGTAACAGGGATTATCTGACGTTGTGTTCCACTGTTTGTCTCGATGAAGAGTTTCTTTTCAACATTTAAAGCTCCTTTTTGCTGATTCACCTTTTCAATGGATTCAAAGTATTGATCGTAAACGGCACCCCATGCAGGAGCTTTTCCTTCTTTATCCACAGTGATCATTTGCATATCGGAAGTTAAATCTTTTCCAGTAACGGATTCTTTGATATATCCGGTAGCTGTTTCACCTTTAGCGGAGTTGAGTATTTTATCTCCCCATTTTACAGTTATGTGATTATTATCATTCAACCAATCACTACCGGTAGACAAGATACTATAAATAGCATTGACCGTGGTAGGTACAGATTCCCAGTTTTGTGTTCTTTTTTGGTTAAGCAACCATTGTTTCATACGGTCTGTTTCCGTTTGGTTTGTACCCAATTCCTGGAAAGCTGTCATTAATAAACAATGTACATCAATAGGAGATATAAAGTAGCTATTTCCTCTTTTGTTATTAGCCCAATACATTCCCTTATCTTCAGTGGTAGTAGCTGTTTTGCGTAACCATGCCAGTATGTTCTGTGCCACTTCCTTTTTACCGTTACGGTGCATTAATAAAGCAATTTCACCTTTTCCGTAAAGAGATGCTTTTTCCCAGTTCTTCTCGGCTTGATTTGTAAAGAAGCGGATACCTTCACGGGCTTCTCCCCACTCAGGGATATCCCTGTAATAACTACGTACATATAAATAATTTAATTGCTCTTCCGAAGGAGTGTATTGGTTTAACTTAGTCTTGGATGATTTTAATGCCTCATAGTCCTTTTGCATTGTTTTATCCAGATAGTTAAGCGCCTTCATTTGCATTTCTTTTTCCTCCTGATTATATTGGACGGAGCTTAACCTTACCAGTTGAGACATTCCATTCAAAATAGATAAGGTAATACTTCTGCTTGGATAAAAACCTTTAAACCAACCCCATCCTCCCTGGTCTGTTTGCTGTTGTAACAGTACCTGTAATGCTGCGTCCCGTTGTTGAGTGGCACGGTTTACATCAAATAATAAGGATAGACGTTGTTTTTGTTCTGTTTCTGTTTTTGCTTCCAGCACCCAGGGTGTTTCCTCCAACAAAACATTTTTCAATTCTTCATTCTTTTCAAGGCTAGAAAGCAATGTAGAAGCATTTCCTCCCTGAGCTGTCCATTGATCAATTATTTTTTTAATTTTCGGATTTGATTGAGCAATGGAAACAGCCAGGGTATTACTATAGTAAGAAGCAAACCACGAAATGATATTATCATTTTCCGGTAGTGTAACCGTCGGCAATGCCTGAACGGCATACCATACCGGATTACTGCTAAGCTCGAATGTCGTATTATACTGACGGCGTGTGGAAGAATTGTTGTCACCTCCTAATCGAATTGTTTTTTTGCCTTCTTCCATTAAATAGAATGGTGTACTTTCAGTAATTAGTATTTCATTCGATAAAATAGGTATCAAATGCTGTTCTCCATCACTGGCAGACTCCGAATCTGCTATAATTCGGCAACCGATCAATTCAACAGCATCCGGTACGGTTATCAACCAGCTAACGGTTGTTGTTCCGCTTTTTGGTAGAGTGAATGATCTTTGATTCTTAGTAAGGCAGACAACAGGCTGTTCATTCTCCGGATCAAATAATTCAATCCTGGCAGTGCCTGATACTTCTTGGTCCGAAAGATTCATGATTTGTGTCGAGATACTAAGTACATCACCCTTACGCATGAAACGGGGTAAATTAGGAAGTACCATTAACGGTTTTTGTGTGATGACTTCCTTAGTCAACAATCCGTATTTGAGATCCGAAGTATGGGCTAATGCCTGTAACTTCCATGTTGTATTGCTTTCGGGGATGGTGAAGTTTAAAACGATATTTCCATCCTTATCAGTTGATAAAGCAGGGAAGAAAAATGCCGTTTCATTGAAGTTTGTACGTATATGAGGAGTAGAGGGAGTGTCTTGAAATGAAGCCCCTTCCTCCATCTCGCCATTCGTTTGTTGTGCTAAAGACATGGCTGGCATGGCGTCATTAGTTACTACTGCCGCATGATCTTCAATACTTTCAACCATTACGGATGCGGAGGATTGCTTCATTAAAGCACCACCGGCATAAGCACGTGTTGACCTATATCTATTAAAATCCATAACACCTTGCCAGTTAACCCGATCAAAAGCATATTGTGGAACATCTTTCATTTTCGCAGGTTCAGACGTATAATATGACTGGCTGCGGAGTCCTTCACTTGCAGAGAAGGCACTATAATAAGGATAAGAATATGAAATCGGTGAAAAACTCCATGCAAACGGACGGATTTTATCAAGTGAAGCATCATACATACCTGCCAGGACTTCTGCTAATACCGGTATGGAATCAGCATCCGTAATACGGAATTTCCACGTTTCTTTACTGCCGGGTAATAAATGATCGCGGAATGTCTCCGGTTTAATTGTCAACGAACGATCCGGCCTTTTTCTGTTAATAGTTGTCTGTTTTGTATAGAGTTTTCCTTCTTTAATAAATGTAAAGGAGGCGACAACTCCATCGCCATAAATTTCTTTAAAAGGAATTGAGAAAATACGGTTCTCGTTATTAAGTACGATACGTTCGCGGGAAACATTCATTCCATTGCTGAATAATTCATATAAGATATAAGCATCTTTATCTGATGTGCCGAAGATAATTTCAGCCTTTTCACCCGGTAAATAACTTATGTTTTCAGTTAACATCCAGGTATGCATAAAAACAGGAGGACGTTTGTCTTTCTTACTATATAAAACAAAGTCTTGTTCTTCAGTAATCGTACGCCCTTTACTGTCTTTGGCACTAATACATATACGCAAACGACCGGAAGGTAACTTTGCGAATACTTCTTTTGCCAGAGGTTTACCTGTCTGGAATACGCCTTTTGCTAAGGTTTCACCTTCGATGAACGGTTTCCCTTCTTCACCTTCTTTCAGAACACAAATAGAATAAGTTCCTTCTGTTGCAAACTCTTCTCCGTTCAGTGTGCGGGCCATGATATTTACATCTGCCGAGTCTTTATTCAGTTCATTTCCCAGATTTGTATATAGTATCACACTTCTTTCGCCTACGGAAAACGAAGATATAGCTTCCTGTGTTTCTCCTTTACTGTCTGTTAAGGAAGTATATACCTCATAGGTCTGAAAGGATAGAGGAAATGTTTGTTCGGATTTCTCAGGACGGAATGAAAAAGAAAAAGTCCCATCCGTACCGACTGTTGTTTTCCCTTCGGCTACTTGTTCTTCATTGAAATTACCATAATATATACGGAACCAATAAGGACGGCGGATAATACGATACGTTATTTCACCTTCCTGTAAAGACACTCCCGAAAACGTTTGAGCTTTTCCTTTAATGGTCACATTGTCTCCATAAGCTATATCTTCTTTTACAGGATCGATATCTATTTTAAAAGTAGGCCTTTTATATTCTTCTACCTGGATATTGGCTGATCCGTTTTCCGTGGTAATGGTAAATATACCGGTCAGGGTTTGCCTTGG
>DAMCDT010000264.1:0-5778 GCA_032058265.1 Tannerellaceae bacterium | reverse complement strand
TCCAGAGGTATATACGATTGTCTTGTTTTTAAACATTTCGAGTTATATCATTTAGAAGCTACAAACTTACGCAAACTTTTCCTATAAAAAAACAGAGACATGATTAATCATGCCTCTGTTTCATGTAGGTTATTATGAAAGATCATGTACATCATTTGTATAATGACGTACATGAAAACTTATTTATAAAGTATCCGGTTCTTCATCTTTTGTTAAATCCAGCTTCTCTTCAACATTTCCTTTTTCGAAATATTGCTTGCGCAACGGGTTGCGGGTTGCTTCTTTATAGATTTTACGATTACGGAATATATCCAGGGCCGAATATAATGCCTGGCGGAATGATTCTTCTGAGGCAATATTTTGACCGGCAATATCATAAGCTGTACCATGAGCCGGTGAAGTACGTACAATAGATAAGCCTGCCGTGAAGTTTACTCCATTTTCCATTGCCAGTGTTTTGAATGGTGTAAGTCCCTGATCATGGTACATAGCTAATATACCGTCAAACCTTTCGTACATTTCAGAACCAAAGAAACCGTCCGAAGCATAAGGCCCAAATGACATTACGCCCCTTTTTTCTGCTTCCTGTATCGCAGGTATAATTATATTTTCTTCTTCGTCTCCTAGTAATCCTGCATCTCCTGCATGCGGATTTAAAGATAGTACCGCAATGCGGGGCTTAACTATATTGAAATCTTTTATTAATGATTGATTGAATATCATTAATTTTTCAACGATGATTTCCTGCGAGATTTTAGATGTAACTTCGGAGAGGGGTATATGGCCTGTGACTAAAGCGACTCTTAAATTATTGCTTAACAGGATCATTAAAGCCTTTTTCTCATTATCTCCGAAATATTCTTCCAGATATTCGGTATGACCGGGGAAATGAAATTGATCGTTCTGTATATTATGTTTATTGATCGGAGCCGTAAGCAAAACATCTATCACTCCTCTTTTTAAGTCGGCAACAGCAGCTTCTAATGCTTTGAAGGCCGACTCTCCGGCAACTTCAGTAGATTGGCATAATTCTACTTTAATATCATCATTCACACAGTTGATAATATTCACGCGATTTACGCCCGCATCTTCAGCGCGGCTTATACTACTTAAATTCAATGGAGGTAATTCCAATGCTTTACGGTGATAGGCAGCTATTTTAGAAGAGCCATAAATAATAGGTGTGCAAAGCTCCGCCAGGCGGTTGTCAGAGAATGTTTTAAGTATTACCTCATAGCCAATACCGTTTATATCTCCATGGGTAATACCTACTCTAATCATACGATCTTCCATATATATGTTTTAATTAGCGTTTTCTACTTCTTTTATACTTTCAACTACCGGCTGATCAAACTCGCCGGGCAAGCGTAAAGTATAAAGAGCGGCCTCAATGCGACGGATAAAGTTGCGTTTATCTGATTCGGGGGCGTAAACAAATCCTTCAACTACGACAACCCGATTGTTTACCTGATCCAAACGTGTATGGCTGACAAACGGTCCACCCATCATATCATTCACCATTTTCCATAAACCACGCATTTCTCCACAATACTGGCCCCGTACGGTAATTGGTTTATAGGTCGGACCGAACCGTGTTTCAGTAGCCATGTAAGAACCGGGGAATGATCCGGGAAGGTTTACTTTCAATACAGAATCACGTTTATTGATTAAATATTCAGGAGTGAATGTATTAGGATCTGTATATGGGAATGTATAAACAATAATGTCTGTACGGCCTGTTCCAGCATTGTTAGATGCCCAGAAGAAATCTTCTCCGTTTCTTGTATAGGTTATATCAGACGGAACGTTCAACATAATATCGAACCTGCTTTTCAGATTGTCCATTACGGGAGTACTGTACGTTTTTACAAAGAGATTTGCAGCCCTGTTCATTTCAATCCGGGTAAAGAAATCCACTATTTTCCGTGGATTGTTATTCAAATATTCTACTATTGATTCCGCATCCGGTGAGTTTAATGTCATCACTGTCTGTCCTTGTGCCCAACGGTTATTCTCATAATTAAGAGATACTTTAGTATACATAGAGTTATCTATGTTCACTATTAAAATATTTCTCACGTATGTCAATAAGCCGTTAAAATGGTTGGGAGCAGCATAAGTGATCTTGAAAGATGGCTCGGGCTGTGGTAAACCGGGAACATTGGATTCGAGTTCGTCCTTAATAGCTTTACCCGCTTCTCCATTCCAGGTTGATTGATCCATTGTAATAATTATTTCATAAGCAAAACCGGTTGCTTTTGTCATTATGGGACTCGAATTACATCCTCCTAAAGTAACCAGGAGTATCAGTAAACTAATAACTAATGAATATACTTTCATATTATAATCTTTTTTGGGTACACAAATATAACTTTTTTTGTATATGAGATGCGAAAAGCACCTTGAATTCCATAAAGTTCACCGATAAAAAAAGAAATTAAGACGTTTTTAACGTTTAATTATCCTTTCGTCTGCTTTTTTGTCGATAACATACCGCATGCGGCAAAAATGTCCTCTCCCCGCGAAGTGCGAATGGTACATATAATGCCTCTTTCATTCAGGGTATCCCTGAACTTTTCCATTCTCCTCATGTCAGAACTTTCCAGTTCCGTATCCGGAATAGCATGGAAACGAATCAAATTCACCCTGCACGGAATATCCTTTAATAAACCAGCTAAGGCTATAGCATGTTGTACACTGTCATTAAAATTTTTGAATATTATATACTCAAATGAAACCCGTCGCTGATGGGTGAAGTCATATTGTTGAATTAAAGATATTGTTTTATGAATAGGGAAAGCTTTCTCTGCGGGCATGATTGAGAAACGTTCCATTGGGTAAGGAGAATGTAAACTGATTGCCAGATGGCAATTACTTTCATCAAGGAAACGTTTTAGATTCTTTGTACCAATGGTTGAAACAGTTATTCGTTTAGGACTCCATCCATAGCCGTAGGATGAAGTCAAGATATCAAGCGCTTTGAATACTTCGTCTGTATTATCTAACGGTTCACCCATCCCCATAAAAACAATATTTGTGAGAGAGTCGGCTTCAGGAATTGATTGGATCTGGTTTATTATTTCATTGGCGGATAGATTGGCCGTGAAACCTTGTCTTCCTGTCATACAAAATATACAACTCATCTTGCAACCCACCTGTGATGAAACACACAATGTAGCACGATCTTCTGTTGGAATGTATACCGCTTCAATGAAAGAACCTGATTTGGTAGGAAACAGGTATTTCTTTGTTCCGTCTATTGATTCAACTGAATCGGATGGAGGAGTAATGCCTATTTCGAAATGTTTTTCCAGATATTCGCGTTTAGCGGTCGATATATTCGTCATTTCTGAAATAGCAGCTACTTTTTTATTATAAATCCAGTCGGCAATTTGTTTGGCGGAATAAGCAGGAAGTCCGGCTTCAGATGAAACTTTTTTTAGTTCGTCCAAAGTCATTCCCAGAAGTTGTCGCTTTTTTAACATTATGTATGAAATCTGTTTGAATTGCAAAGATAAAAAAAGCTATCGTACATCTGAAAGGAAAGTACGATAGCTTTATATGAAAGACTAATATGCAGTCTTTATTGATTCGATTGTTTAGTAGAAACGGATACGGTTATCAACGATTTTAGCGTTACTCATCAGAGATTGTATGGATTGATAGCCGTAACGGTAAGCATTGCTTTGGTCAATGGTATTCTTTTGTTCCGCTTCATTATATTCCTTATTGTCTTGCTCTCTTTCGTATACCTGGAAAACATATACACCATTTGTACCTACAACAGGATCACTAACTTTGCCCACTTCCGCTAAAGAGATCATCGCGTTCAGGCGTGGTTCAGCACCAATACCTGTAATACGGCGGGTATTAAAGTTAACAAACTTAACGGAATCGATAGAACCACCCATCGCCTGAGCATAATCGTTCAATGATGAAAGATTCTTTGTCTTTAAATCTTCAGCGATCTTTTCACCTTTCTTTTCAGCGGCTATTTCTGATCTTAAAAGAGGCTCAACGGATGTAAGAGAACGGTAACCTTCCGGTATAGTTCCTTGTACGGCAGCTACAACGAAGTTGTTGCCGCAGTCAAATATTTCCGAAATACTTCCTTTTTTGTTTTGGAAAGCCCAACGGATAACCTGACGGGAGTTTTTAATGGATCCCAATGTCTGGTCATTAGCAGTTACGGTAACGTTAGATAATAAATTGAAACCCGCTTCTTTGGCCGCTTCATCCAATTTATCCATGTTTGGATTCTTGGAAATAAATTGGTTCAATTCATTATATAAATTACTGTAAGTCTTTGAGCTTGGTGATACAGTCATTTCAATTTCAGCAATCTTATATTTAGTTATATTGCTGGTTCTATCTTCTATTTTAATGATATGTGTACCATGTACAGATTTAATTTGTGCGATACCATTGACAGGTGTGCTGAATACCAGATTTTTGAAATCATTGTTCACATATTGCATGGCAGATACTTCCGTCATCCAACCTAAATCCCCGCCTGTTTGCCCGAACTGATCCATAGAATGTTCTCTGGCAAGGGTAGCAAAGTCACTTCCTTTTTTCAGTACATCTACAATACTGTCAGCCAATGCCGTTTCGTTGCCATTGTTAAGCAGCATAATGTGGCTAACCTTTACAGAGTCAGGGGCAACTGTTTTATCAACGAGCTTAAACATTCTGTATTTGTCATTTTCGAAAGCAGGCCCGTAAACATCACCAATAGATGCTGTTACTGCGAATTGCTTCATTTCAGGATCTAATGCATTTTCAGAGGTATATGCATCGATATAAGGAACTTCAGAGTTTTCACTAACTACAGCAGCCACATTGTCAGCAGTGGTAAATTCAGTTTTAATAGCATCTATCTCAGCGTTTGCTTTATCGTAATCTTCCTGGCTTGGACGGATGTCTACAGCTATATATTTGAGCATTTTGCTCTCAGGTTGCTTGTAAAGTTCTTTCCGTTGGTTGTATAATTTTTCCACTTCACTTTTACTAACAGTAATTGTAGAGTCTGGTATTGTGGAATAAGACTGCATGGTATAAAGAATATTTGAACTAACCGCTGATTCGTCAAAATTTGCTTTTGCATCTAAAGAATTGGCAGATATGGCCTTGTTTAGCAATGTAGTATATTTTTGCTCCATACGCTGAAGCTTGATATTCTTTTCCCAGAACATCCAGTAATTCTTTGCTTGTAATAACTCGCCTTGATATTGTACTGGAGCAGTGGCTATATTATCATCATCTATTTGTTTCAAAAAGTTAAGTAAGGCCATTTTATCAAATGCTCCGGTTTGTGGATTATGGAACATCTGCATTTGTTGAATCATAGGAGAAATATTTTCACCTTGAACCATGTCAAAGAGTTCTTCCGGACTAACTGTCATTCCTAACTTATCCATTTCTTTCGTTAAAATGATTTCCTGTACCATACCATCATATACAGACTGACGTATTTGTACCATAAGTTCATCCTGCAGAGTATTTGTATTGGATTGCATCTTATATACCTCTGTCATTTCATTAATACGATCCTGATATTCCTGAATATTAATACCTTCTCCTTCAACCTCGATAATCGTTTCCTGAGTTTGTCTGAAATAAGTAGAACCAGAGTTTAAAAAGTCTCCAATGATAAAAGCGAACAAAGCTAACCCAACAACGATTACTAACAATCCTGCTTTGTTCCTGATCTTTTCAAGCGTAGCCATTTATCTGTATTTATTTTTTAAGTTTATATATATATATACAATGTAGTTT
>DAMCDT010000263.1:0-5828 GCA_032058265.1 Tannerellaceae bacterium | reverse complement strand
GGTGCATTAATATCCACCAGTTGGTGTATTAATATCCACCGGTTGGTGGCAGATAAAATAGACGGGACTTAATTATAAAAAAATCCTTACCTTTTGATGAAAGTTTCGCAGGAACTTTTCTACTAGGTAGTGATAGTAACTTGTTATTTTTATTATGTTCTGTTTCCGTAATTATGCTAACTTTGCGTTTCACTGCAAAAATATTATCATACATGAAACGATTCGTATTTTATTTTTTATCGTCAATTATAACAATCGGGGCAGTTTCTGCTCAAAACGGGAATAAGCGGATTAACTTAAAAGAGATCACGGATGGTAAGTTCCGTCAGGTGACTGCTATCGGAGATATTCGTCCGATGCCGGATGGAGAGCACTATTCTGCTATGAATAAGGAACGTTCGATGGTGATTAAGTATTCTTACAAGACAGGTAACCCGGTGGATACATTATTCAATACAAGGAAAGCACGTGAGTGTACCTTTGAAGATTTCGACGGTTACCTAATCAGTAGTACCGGCCACCGCATTGTTGTATGGCGTGAAACAGAACGGATCTACAGGCATTCATTTAAAGCGGATATGTTCGATTATGACGTGCGTCGTAATCTGATCAAACCTTTATCCGACGAAAAAGGTAAATTAATGATCCCTACCTTTTCTCCTGACGGAAGGATGTGTGCCTATGTACGTGACAATAATATTTGGGTGAAAAAGTTTGATTTTGATACGGAAGTTCAGGTTACTAAAGATGGTGAATTAAATAAAATACTAAATGGTATAACGGATTGGGTATATGAGGAAGAATTCCGTGTAACGAACCTGATGGCGTGGTCGCCTGATAGTGAAATACTGGAATACGTACGTTTTGATGAAACTGAAATCCCTGAATTCTCCATGCAGATATATGGTGATGGCCTTTATCCGGGCTATTATAGCTTTAAGTATCCAAAAGCAGGCCAGCCTAATTCAAAAGTTACACTTCATTCTTATAGTATAGCAACAAAAGATATTAAAAAATTGAATGTTCCGGTGGACAGCGAAAGTTATATTCCGCGGATTACTTTTACAACCAATCCGGATCAATTGGCTGTAATGACGTTGAATCGTCACCAGAATATCTTTAATATGTACTATACTAATCCGAAGAGTGGAGTATCACGTTTAATCCTGCGGGAAGAAAATAAAAGTTACATAGATTCTGACTGGCTTACATCCATACATTTCTTTAAGAATGGTTTCACATACGTAAGCGAACAAGATGGTTATGCGCATGCTTATCTTTATTCGCCCACAGGCGTTATGCAACGTCAGGTAACCAATGGGAATTGGGATGTTACTAAGTTTTATGGTTATGACGAGGCAACTCAAACTACTTATTATGAATCTGCTGAAGAAAGTCCGCTTCGCCGTGCCATTTATAAAATAGATGGCAAAGGAAACAAAATTAAATTGTCAACTGCAACAGGAACTAACAATGCTGCCTTCAGTTCTAACTTTGCATATTTTATAAATACCTTCTCAAATGTTTCGACTCCGGCAGTTATTACGGTTAATGAAACAAAATCCGGGAAAGTTTTACGTGTGCTTCAGGATAACGCTAAATTAAAAGAATCTCTGGCTGGCTATTCATTTTCTCCGAAGGAATTCTTTACAATACATACAGCGTCGGATTATGAATTCAATGCATGGATGGTAAAACCGGTTAACTTTGATCCTAATAAGAAGTATCCTGTATTGATGGTGCAATATAGTGGGCCCAACTCACAACAAGTGTTGGACAGATACAGTTTTGACTGGGAACATTACCTGGCAGCCAATGACGTGATTGTGGTAAGTGTGGATGGACGTGGTACGGGAGCCAGAGGTGAAGCTTTCCGCAAATGTACCTATTTACGTATGGGCGATTTTGAATCAAGAGATCAGGTGGAAGCAGCGCAGGCTTTAGGTAAGCTACCCTATATTGATGGTAAACGCATTGCTATCTGGGGCTGGAGCTTTGGTGGCTATACAACTTTAATGTCCATGAGTGTCGGGAACGGAACGTTCAAAGCAGGGATTGCAGTAGCTCCCCCCACGGATTGGAAATATTATGATGCGGTTTATACCGAACGTTTTATGCGTACGCCTAACGAAAACTTTAACGGGTATGCGGCTACATCGCCAATCAACTTAGCTAAAGATTTACAGGGAAAGCTTTTGCTAGTGCATGGAACCGCCGATGATAATGTACATTTCCATCAAACAATGGATTATGCCGAAGCTTTGGTTCAGGCAGGCAAGCAGTTCGACATGCAGATTTACAAAGATCGAAATTATAGTATTTACGGTGGAAATACGCGTTATCACCTCTATACAAGAATGTCTAACTTCTTATTTGATAATTTATAAATGCCAACACACGTTAGAAAGCCGGATTGGTTGAAGATCAGGCTTGGAGGAAACGAACGTTTTACACAAACAAAAAGCATAGTAGAATCACATTGCCTGCATACTATTTGTACAAGTGGCAAATGTCCTAATATGGGCGAATGCTGGAGTAAAGGAACAGCAACCTTTATGATAGGAGGCGAAATTTGTACACGTTCCTGCCGCTTTTGCAATACATTGACAGGAAGACCTCTCCCATTAGATACAAACGAACCTCTAAATGTTGCCAAAAGTATAAAGCTAATGGGACTTAATCATGCGGTAATCACTTCGGTAGACCGCGATGATCTTCCGGATATGGGAGCACAACATTGGGCAAATACGATACGAGCGATAAAAGAATTAAATCCATCTACAACCGTTGAAGTATTAATTCCTGATTTTCAAGGAAAGCTGGATTTGGTTGATATAGTCATCAATTGTTCTCCGGAAATTATCTCCCATAATATGGAAACCGTAAAGCGAATTACACCAACAGTCCGGAGTGCGGCGAAGTATGATGTAAGCCTTTCTGTCTTGTCTCATACCGCACAAAAAGGAGTAAAGGCTAAAACTGGTATAATGGTTGGTTTAGGAGAAACACAAGAAGAAGTGGAAGAACTGATGGATGATGTATTGAGAACAGGTGTTTCCATTCTTACTATCGGACAATATTTACAACCATCCAGAAAAAATGTTCCTGTATCGGAATACATTTCTCCTGAGCAATTTATCCTTTATAAGGATATTGCTTTAAAGAAAGGTTTTACTTTTGTAGAGAGCGCACCATTAGTACGTTCTTCTTACCATGCAGAAAAACATATATAAATAATAAGAACAATTATGCAATAAAATTGTTTTATAATTATAGAAGAGAAAAGGTTTACCAATGGACAGACTAAGAAATGGATTGAACAATCAGGCAATAGGGATTTTTCCGTTGTTACTTGCCATGTTTGTTCATAATTATACCTCTTATATGACAGCATTTATATGGGGTATTTCTTTTTGTTTGGTAGGTATTATCCTCTATTATGTAATCTGGAGAGATAAGGTATATCAGTTTCTGTTATTACCTACCACTGTTACTTTAGTTCTTTTTTCCACCTGTTTCCTATTTAATATAAAAGGGTCCTTATCGCAATTTGCACCCTTAATAGCCGAAATATTTTTTGTTGTAGTTTTGGCTATATATGGATTTACACGACGTAGCGTATTGAGGCATATAAGAAATTCAAATATGCCGGCTTTCAAACGTACCTATGTTCGTAACACCTTAAATGAATCTTATTTTGTCGCACAAATCATTCAGAACCTATATACGCTCCATGTATTTTTCATATTTATTTATTCAAATCTCCCGGACAGTATAAGGCATGAGGGACTGGAAGCATTTCTTTATAATCACTTGGGATGGCTTATAGGATTACTTGTAATAATTTACAGCCAGATACGTACATTCATGTTGAATGGTAACCTGAAAAAAGAAGTATGGTTGCCTGTATTGAATGATAAGGGACGTGTGATAGGCAGTATGGCCCGTTCGGTTAGTCGTTCATCAGACCGGAAGTTCTTCCATCCAATCGTTCGCGTAGCTGTTATTTATAACGGAATGTTATATCTCGTAAAAAGGAATAGTGACGAATATGTATCGCCCGATTTACTCGATTATCCTTTACATAAATACGTTTTATTTCGTGATAAGATTGAAGATACATTAGAGGAGGTCATTGCTCCACTAAATAAAGATAAATTGGTAACGCCACGGTTTTTAATACGGTATACCTTCGAGAACGATGTAGCAAAACATCTTGTTTCGTTATATGCTGTATGTGTTAACAGCGAAGACCAGCTCACTCGGTTTGCAGGTGGAAAGTTATGGACTGCCAATCAAATAGAAGATAATATCGGAGCCGGAATATATTCCGAGTATTTTGAGAAGGAATTCCCCTATTTACAGAATACCGTTCTTTTAGCTGAAAGTATCTGTAATTGTAATGGACAGATCACATCAGTTTCGTAAAGCTATCTGTTACCAAGTTCGATTACTTCCAGGTCTTTAATATTATCTTTATCAATGGCAAATCGCAACAACGTTCTTACCTGGTGAAATCCGCTTTTACCCGCAGCTCCCGGATTCATATATAAACATTCCAGATTCTTATCATATTGCACTTTCAGTATATGCGAATGTCCTGCTATAAACAATTTGGGACGTGTTTCATAGAGCTCTTTTCTTGCCGTTGGATCGTATCTTCCGGGATATCCGCCGATATGTGTTATCATAACAGAGACTTCCTCTAAAGTAAAGTGGGCGACTTTAGGATACCGGAGACGAATCGATTGACCATCAATATTACCATACACTGCCCGGAGCGGTTTGATTTCTTCTAATTTTTCGGCTAATATCAACGAGCCGATATCACCTGCATGCCATATCTCGTCACAAGAAGCGAAGTATTCTTTATACCTTTCGTCCCAATAAGCGTGTGTATCTGAGAGCAATCCAACTTTAATCATTGTCTTTTCATTTTATAATGCAAAAGTATTTATATTTACAATGCCAAAATAAAAATATGACTGAGAATCTATACAAATATTTTAAGCGTGACATCAGTTGGTTGTCCTTCAATTATCGGGTGTTGCTAGAGGCTGAAGACGATAATCTTCCCTTATATGAACGTATTAAGTTTTTATCAATTTACTCCTCAAACCTGGAAGAGTTTTACGAGATACGTGTAGCTGAACACCGCAGTGTGATCATGAAAAAGAAGTTTGCGGAAGAAACCGATATTGACGCAGAAGAAACTTTATATGAGATCACCCAGGAAGTGAACCGTCAACAAAGGGAATATTACCGGATTTTCTCTGATAAGATACTACCGGAACTTAATCGGCACAATATATATTTGTATCAGGACAGCCAGCCTGCTCCGTTCCATGAAGAATATATACGTGATTTCTTTAACGAAGAAGTTTTTCCCTTTCTCTCTCCTGTAATGATACAGACAGGAGATATCCAGACTTTTATCAGGGATCGCAGGCTTTATTTGATAGTCCGGATGATTAAAAAGAATAAACATATTGGCGAGCCGGGTTACATACCCGAATATCATTATGCATTAATGAAAATACCTTTCGCGAAAGTTCCCCGTTTTATTGAGCTTCCGCAACATGAAGGCAAGCATTATATTATGTTTATTGATGATATTATCAGGGCTAACTTGTCAACTGTTTTCCCCGGTTATATAATTGATAGCTGTTACAGTATCAAGATATCGAGGGATGCGGATATTTACCTGGAAGATGAGAAAGGATCGGATATAATTCAAAATATAAGGAAGAAAGTTAATAAAAGGAAGATTGGTGATTTAAGCCGCTTTATGTATGACCGTGCGATGCCCGGCGACTTTCTTTCATTTA
>DAMCDT010000262.1:0-5847 GCA_032058265.1 Tannerellaceae bacterium | reverse complement strand
GAATAATCGTAATTAATACTTCTGACAAGGCCTACTTTGAATCCTTCCACATATAAAGGGCTGGATACGGTGAGATCTTTTACATTATTGAATATTACATAATAATGATTTACAGGTTTGAATAAATTGATTCCTTTCAGGTAATTGATCCCGAAGTATAATAATCCTATACTGACAATTGTAACAATCCCTATTTTCGCTTCTTTAGATAATCCTTTTTTTTTCATTTTCTTATATATAATGAAAAGACTATTCTTTCCTTATTTAATTCTCTTACCATCTCTAAATTCAACAATAAACGCGTCTTTAAAATCTTTAAGTATATTCTTCCTTATCGATTTGATCTTATTGGGATCCGTTGTCGCTCCATACGTATATTTATATATTCCGTTTTCAATATAAAAATCAATATCTTTATAACCTTTAAACTGCCTTGAGTTGGAAGGAAGCTTTTTACCCGAAGTAAGAATCTGAACCTTATAAACTATCTGGCCTTTGGCAGGGGTTTGATTAGTTTCCTCTTCAATTGGGGCAATCGGATCGTTTACGGCAGGCTTGACCGGTGGTGATGCCGGTTTAACTCCGCTGCTATTTACCGGAGCCCCTTGCCTTTTATCGTACTCCCGTTTATATTTTGCGAATGCATCATAAATGGCTTTGGCAAGTGCGTTCTGGCCGTTTGCCGATTTCATGTAACGTTCTTCTTCCCGATTCGTTATAAAACCTAATTCAACTAAAACGCTTGGCATGCTTGTTTTACGTAGAACTAACAAACCGGCTTGCTTGACACCCCGATCTTCCCTTTTCGCAGACGAAAAAGATTTTTGTATTTCAGATGCCAGACTTATACTTTGCTCCATGTGTTTGTTCTGCATAAATTCAAAAATGATATATGATTCTGCCGAATTAGGGTCAAACCCTTCATATTTTTGGAGATAATCATCTTCCAGTAATATGGCTGAGTTTTCCCGTTTGGCCACTTCCAGATTTTCTTCTGTACGCGCTAAACCTAATGTGAAAGTTTCCGTTCCGGTGACATTCTTTCTTTTAACTGCGTTTGCGTGGATTGAAATGAAAAGGTCTGCCTTGTTACGATTGGCTATATTAGCCCGCTCATCCAATTCCACAAAGACATCCGTCTTGCGGGTATATATGACTTTTACATCTTTATGGTTATCACTAATTAGTTTACCAACCTTCAAGGCGACAGAAAGGTTTATAACTTTCTCATTAATGGTTGCTCCTCTCGCACCAGGATCTTTACCCCCATGTCCGGCATCAATCACTACAGTGAACATCTTATCCTGAGCCTTTATAAAAGGAACAAACAGTAAAAGTGTAATGATAAGATTAATATGCAGAAAAAGCTTTTCCTTCACGTTAATGAATATTCGTAAAAATTTTCCGCAACAAATGTAATGCTTTTTGCTGACTAACAAATAGGGTTATTATAATTAATATTCGTCTTAAATAAGAGAATATTAAGCTGATAGAGCTATTTTAAAACAAAAAGAGGACAATTCTTAATGAATCATCCTCTTTGGAATAGTATTAATTTCTTTAGATTATTCAGAAACTACTTCGAAAGGAATCTCTACAGATACGTCTTTATGAAGTTTAAGAAGCGCTTTATAGGTACCGACTTCTTTAACCGCTTCTTTAATATAGATAATCTTACGTTCTACTTCAAAACCTTGTTTTGCCAAAGCTTCAGCAACCTGGATATTTGAAACAGAACCGAAAATCGTTCCTGTAGAACTTGTCTTTGCACCAATAGTTAAAGATACTCCTTCCAATTTGGAAGCTAAAGCTTGCGCATCTTCTTTGATCTTTTCTAACTTGTGGGCACGTTGTTTCAGGTTTTCCGCCAATACTTTTTTTGCAGATTCGGAAGCGATAACCGCTTTTCCTTGTGGGATTAGAAAGTTACGTCCGTAACCGTCTCTAACTGTTACGATATCGTCTTTGTAGCCTAAGTTCACTACATCTTCTTTCAAAATAACTTGCATATTCTGTCTCCTCTATTTTTATTATTTCATTAAATCGGTTACGTATGGAAGCAACGCCAAATGACGCGCTCTTTTCACTGCCTGAGCTACACGACGCTGAAATTTCAAAGAAGTACCTGTAATACGGCGGGGAAGTATTTTCCCTTGTTCATTCAGGAATTTCTTTAAGAATTCAGGATCTTTATAATCGATATACTTAATACCGTTCTTCTTAAAACGGCAGTATTTTTTCTTTTTAACATCAACCGACGGTGGAGTCAAATATCTGATTTCTGATTGAGTTGCCATAATTAATTTTCTTTTACTGTTTCTTTAGATGATCTTAAATTTCTTCTCTTAGCAGCATATTCAGCAGCAAATTTATCCTGACGGAAAGTCAAGAAACGGATAACGCGTTCGTCACGACGAAATTGAATTTCCAGTTTAGCGATCGTTTCCGGATTTGCTTTGAATTCAATCAGTTGATAAAAGCCTGTTGACTTCTTGTCGATAGGATACGCTAATTTGCGTAAGCCCCAGTTCTCTTCATTCACAATTTCGGCTCCTTCTTCTTTCAGGAGGTTTGTGAATTTTTCTACCGCTTCCTTCATCTGTGCATCAGATAAAACGGGAGTTAAAATGAAAACGGTTTCGTAATTGTTCATAAAACTGTTTTTAATTAGTAATTAATAATTTTTTGAGCCGCAAAGGTATGGATTTTAATTTTAACAGCAAAAGTTTATAGTCAGTAATTTATCTTACTCTTTCAACTTATATGTCACAATCTTAGGTATTCATTTAATAAAACTTTGCTCTCTATAAAGATATATTTTGTTCGTTAACCATTCATATTTTTCTGCCATACCTTTTATCTGCCACCAGCCGGTGCACTAATATCCACCAGCCGGTGCACCAATATCCACCGGTTGGTGTATTAATATCCACCGGCTGGTGGCAGATAAAATAGACAGGCCATAATTATAAGAGATTGCTGATGTTTGGATGAATGTTTCGCATGAATCTTCTTAATCTTTTCCTGTTAGAATATGACGGAGTATATACAATCATATTTATAACATAATTCTTTCTTTTAATTATGGAAATTATATGCTATATATCATTCTTGAATATTTGTTAAATACATTGTTTTAAAAAACCTTTGCGTAATTTGCTTTTTTAGTTATAAAACGATATATTTGATTTCTTTAAATATCATGAAAAAAGTCTTTAAAGATTGAGAATACTATAACCAACACATTAAAAAACTTATGAGTTATCTTGAATTTGATAAAACGATAATGATAAACTTACAGGAATCGTTAAGTCGCGAAGTATTGCGTACCAATCGGAAAGGAGCTTATCATTGCACTACAGTAGTTGATTGTAACACAAGGAAATATCATGGATTACTGGTTATGCCTATTCCCGAACTGGATGATGAAAACCATGTGCTTTTATCTTCATTCGATGAGACCGTTATCCAGCATGGAGCCGAATTTAATTTGGGATTGCATAAATATAGCGGAGACAATTTTAGTCCAAAAGGACATAAATATATCCGTGAATATAATTGTGATACCGTACCACGGACGCTCTATCGCGTAGGGGGGGTTCTTTTCGCAAAAGAAAAAGTATTCTCCATGTTTGAAAACCGTATAATGATCAAATATACTTTGGAAGATGCTCACTCAGCTACCACCTTACGATTCCGTCCGTTTTTGGCTTTTAGGAGTGTAAAAGAACTTACACAGGAAAACGGTATGATTAATCAATCTTATACGGAAATTACCAATGGTATTAAGATGTGCCTTTATCATGGCTACCCTGAATTATACATGCAGTTCAATAAAAAGGCTAAGTTCGTTTTTGAGCCTTATTGGTATAAAGGACTGGAATATCCTAAAGAACAGGAAAGAGGTTATCCGTACCAGGAAGACCTGTATGTTCCCGGCTATTTTGAATTGCCGATTAAAAAAGGCGAAACAATAATATTCAGCGCAGGAGATACCGCTGTCGCTACTTCTCGACTAAAGGCATTATATGAAACCGAAGTTAATTACCGTACCCCACGAAATAGTTTCTTAAATTGTTTGAAGAATTCTGCACAGCAATTTTATTTCCGCCCCAATGATAATGATGCTTATTTAATAGCAGGATATCCCTGGTTTAAAGTACGGGCAAGGGATTTGTTTTTATGCCTGCCTGGATGCACACTATCTATTGACGATCCGGTACGTTTTGAGAAAATAATGCGTACGGCTATGCCAGCCTTACGGAATTTCATGGAAACAGGAGCTTTTGATCCTGTGATTAAAGAAATAGACCAGCCGGATGTTCTTTTATGGTGTGTGGGAGCTGTTCAGCAATATGCGCTGGCCGAAGGAATAGAAAAGGCAAAAGAATTATACAGGGAATTTGTATCGGAAATAATTACTTACCTTCTTGACCAGAAGCATCCGGATATGAAAATCATGGACAATGGTTTATTATACGCAGAAGGAAAAGATAAAGCAATTACATGGATGAATTCTACCGCAAACGGAAAACCTGTTGTGCCTCGTTCCGGTTATATTGTCGAGTTCAACGCTTTGTGGTATAATGCCCTTTGTTTTTACGAAGAATTGAATGAAGGACAAGAGATAGATGAAAGAGTAAACAAAATGGTGCGGGCAATAGAAGTATCTTTTCCCGAAACATTTGTAAATGGATATAATTATTTATTTGACTCGGTTAGCTCAACAGTAGACTGGAGTGTACGGCCGAATATGATCTTTGCAGTATCACTGCCTTATTCGCCTTTGACTAAACAACAAAAAAGATCCATTCTGGATATGGTAACTAAAGAATTATTGACACCTAAAGGTGTACGGTCATTAAGTCCGAAAAGCGAAGGTTACCGGCCATATTACATAGGAACTCAGACAGAAAGAGATCTTTCTTATCATCAGGGAACTGCATGGCCATGGTTATTGGGCGCCTATCTGGAAGCCTATTTGAAAGTTTTTGGAATGAGTGGTGTTTCTTTTGCTGAGAGAATGTTGATCAGTATGGAGGAGGAAGTGAAGTTACATTGCATAGGTACGATACCGGAATTATTTGACGGGAATCCTCCGTTCACAGGACGGGGAGGCATATCGTTTGCGGTGAACGTAGCTGCCATACTAAGGATTGTGAAGTTGTTGGAAAAGTATAAAGTTGAAGTTTAAAATACGTCGTGTATGAAAGCATTAATGTATGGATGGGAGTTTCCACCTCATATTTTAGGAGGATTAGGAACAGCCAGTTATGGCTTGACCAGGGGAATGGCGATGCAGCCGGATATGGACATAACGTTTGTTATACCCAAACCCTGGGGAGATGAAGATCAAAGCTTCCTTGAAATAGTAGGAATGAATAATGTACCGATTGTTTGGCGTGACGTACAATGGGATTATGTAAAAAGCCGGATAGGTAAATACATGAACCCACAAAAATATTATGATTACCGTAGCAATATTTACGCAGACTTCAGCTACCGCCATGTAAATGATTTAGGATGTTTGGAATTTTCAGGACGTTATCCTGATAACTTATTGGAAGAAATAAACAATTATTCGATTGGTTCCGGCGTGATAGCACGGACGGAATCGTTTGATATTATTCATGCGCACGACTGGTTAACTTATCCCGCGGGGATCCATTCGAAGAATGTGAGTGGAAAGCCTTTAGTTATTCATGTTCATGCGACTGATTATGACCGTAGCCGGGGAAAAGTAAATCCGGATGTATATAGTATTGAAAAAAATGGAATGGATAACGCAGACCATATTATAACTGTAAGCAACCTTACACGTCAGACTGTTATAGAGAAATACCATCA
>DAMCDT010000261.1:0-5874 GCA_032058265.1 Tannerellaceae bacterium | reverse complement strand
CCGGAGATGACATCACAGCAAATTGATGAAATTCTGGAACAGGCAGATAAAGCGTTTAAGGAATGGCGGAAGACTCCTTTTGCCGAAAGGGCGAAGTTAATCCATAAAGTGGCACAGATTATGCGCGACCGCAAAGAAGAATTAGCCAGGCTTTGTACACTTGAAATGGGTAAAATCGTGAAAGAAGGTATTGCAGAGGTAGAAATATGCGCAGGTATTTTCGATTATTATGCTGATAACGCAGAAAAGCTATTAGCAGATAAACCATTGGAAACACCTGAAGGAGAGGCTTTCTTGTTGTATGACCCGATAGGTGTTATCCTTAGTGTTCAGCCCTGGAACTTTCCGTTTTACCAGATCACGCGTTCGGCCGCGCCGAATATTATGGCCGGAAATACGGTTGTAATGAAACATGCGTCGAATGTACCACAGGCCGCTGAAACAATGGAGAAGATATTTCAAGAAGCTGGTGCACCTAAAGGAATATATACAAACCTGTTTATTCCCGGTTCGAAAGTGTCTGAACTGTTAGATGATCCACGTATTAAAGGAGCTTCATTGACCGGAAGTGAACCGGCGGGCTCTAGCTTTGCGTCAAGAGCAGGGAAGAATGTTATGAAATCAACCCTCGAACTGGGAGGTAGCGATGCTTTTATTGTTATGCCGGATGCTGATTTAGATAAAGCTGTGGCAACAGCCGTCAACGGAAGGCTGTGGAATGCCGGACAGGTTTGCGTTTCGCCAAAACGTATTATCGTCCCCGAATCACTTTATGATAAGTTTGTCGAAAAGGCAAAAGATCTGTTTGAAAAAGCCAAGGTAGGCGATCCGATGGATCCCGATACTCAACTGGCTCCATTAAGCAGTATAAAAGCCAGGGAGGATGTGATTGCACAGGTAGAAAAAGCCGTGCAACAAGGCGTTAAACTCATTACCGGCGGTAAACGGATTAATGGACCTGGCGCTTTTATGCAGCCCACTATCCTGACAGGTATAAAGAAAGGCATGGATGCCTACTCCGAAGAAATATTCGGCCCTGTATTGATGATATATTCCGTAAAAGATATGGAAGAAGCGATAGCGTTAGCCAACGATACTGATTTCGGTTTGGGTGGAAGTGTATTTGGTACGGACACGAAAGAAGCCGTTAAGATTGCCCGCCGTATTGATACGGGTATGGTTTATATCAACCATGTTACAGGTATTGCTCCCGAACTTCCGTTCGGTGGAACCAAGAAATCAGGATACGGCCGTGAACAATCGATAGAAGGAATGTACGAATTTGTAAATTCTAAGTTGATCCGAGTTACTACTCCTGAAGCAGCATATTAAAGAGAGGCACGAAAGTTTGAAAGTTCAAAAGTGCAAATTTCAACCATAGATTACACAGATCGCATAGATATTTTATAAATTAAGAAACCTGTTTAATCTGTTAATCTATGGTTATTTACTTCCTTACGAAAATTTTCTTACTAATACATGTGAATTTAACGTCAGTTCAGTTCCAGGACAATGATAGATTTGGCAGGTAATTGAACCGTTAGTTTTCCGTTGTTGATCTTTGCTCCGTTGAAAGATTGAGGTTTTATCAATTCAGGGTTTTCAAAGGTGTTATGATCGGTAATCGATTTGGAAGTGAGTATTTCCCCTTTAGCATTCTTAATGGTTTTGCCGGAGAAATCGATGGTGACGGTTCTTGCTTCGTTCAAGTCGATATTCGCTAATGACAACGTGATAACGCCATTTTTTGAGGATGCCGAAGCGTTCACCATGTCGACGTTCCAGCGGCTTGCGTTGCGTCTGTCGGAAAGGATATCCAATGGAAGATGAGTTCCGCCCTGATGTTTTTTGTACATATTAAATACATGGTAAGTAGGAGTGAGGGCCATCTTTTCATCTTTAGTAAGTATCATCGATTGAAGAACATTAACAATCTGAGCGATATTGGCCATTTGGATGCGGTCGGCGTATTTATGGAAAACATTCAGTGTAAGTGCAGCCACAAAAGCATCGCGCATGGTGTTTTGCTGATAAAGGAAACCGGGGTTTGTTCCGGGTTCGACATCCCACCATGTTCCCCATTCGTCAACCATCAGGCCGATCCGTTTTTCAGCATCGTACTTATCCATAATGGCAATATGCTTCTTGATTACATCTTCAATTTCAAGGCATTTCCCCATTGTCCAGTAATGATCTTCGGGAGTAAAGTCTGTAGCTGAACCTTTACTGCCGCTCCATCCGGTTACGGTATAATAATGAAGGGACAAACCGTGCATTTTATTGCCCACCTTTTTCATCAGGACATCTGTCCAGTTATAATCATAATCACTAGCTCCGCTGGCTATCTTGAATAAGTTGTTCCCATCAAAGTTACGGCAATATACGGCATACCGGCGGTACAGGTCGGCATAATATTCGGGAAGCATATCACCACCACATCCCCAGCTTTCGTTCCCTACACCAAAGTACTTCACTTTCCATGGCTTGTCACGGCCATTCTTGCGCCTAAGATTCGCCATCGGGCTTTCACCGTCTGAGGTCATATATTCAACCCATTTAGCCATTTCTTCTACTGTACCACTGCCGACGTTTCCGCTGATATACGGCTCACATTCCAGTATTTCACAAAGATTTAAAAATTCATGCGTTCCGAAACTATTATCTTCTACTACGCCTCCCCAGTTGTTATTAACCATTTTAGGACGGTTCTCACGCGGGCCGATTCCGTCCATCCAATGATATTCGTCGGCAAAGCATCCTCCCGGCCAACGGAGGTTCGGAATTTCCAATTTTTTGAGAGCTTCCAGTACATCCTTACGGTAACCTCTTGTATTGGGTATAGGAGAATCTTCTCCCACCCAAAGTCCTCCGTAGATGCACGAGCCCAGATGTTCGGCAAAATGTCCGTAAATATGTTTATTGATGGTTTGGGTTCCTTCGGTATTGACCTTGATAATGATTTCCTTTTGCTGCGCCGTTATCGATAATGACAGCAGGATAGTTGAAGCAAATAATACTAATTTCTTTTTCATGGTTTTAAATTTAAAAAATGATAAGACGGAGATATACAAAACGTGTTTTTGTTACACTAAATGTTCTGCAAATATAAACGAATTATTTTTTTATCCGCCAAAGCTTCTCCACTTTGTATTTTAAAAGGAAACCGTTCTTAGTAAATATGCCTATCTTTACGGCGATTATTGATGTAAATAATTTAAGAAAATGACTTGCAAGATCCTGATAAAAGATGTACGTCATTTTTTAAAATGTAGCTATCATAAGATGAGAGGATTATTTTTAGTAACGATTATACTGTTCCCTATGTTATTATCATGTACGAACGATGGTTTCCGGTTGCAGGCAGGTGATTTGATTTTCCTGGAATCTTCCGTAAGCGACGTTGAAAATTCCATTCAAGGGGTTACCAGCAGTATCGGGGATTATAACTTTACCCATGTAGGTATAGTACATATAGATAGCGATGATAATATCTATGTTTTGGAGGCAACCCCTCCGAAAGTAAAAATGACGCCTCTTGAAGATTACCTGTATCCCAACGATGTAGATAGTAAATACCCCAGAGCTGTGGTAGGACGTCTTAAACCGGAATACTGGCCACTAATACCCGCAGCTATCGAGGAGGGTATGAAACTTTTCGGAAGGAATTACGATTATGCTTATACCCTGAATGATGCCGATTATTACTGTTCAGAGTATATTTTTGATATACTGAAGAAGGCGAATGGGGGTGAAGATGTCTTCCTTTTAAACGAAATGACTTTTAAATCGTCAGAAACAGGAGAGATAACCGAAGGCTGGCTCCGGTATTTTGAGAAGCTCGGTGTAGAAGTTCCGGAAGGCCAACCCGGTATTAATCCAGGCGCCATGTCGAGGTCGGAAGTGATCGATATCGTTCATTTTTATGAATCTCCTGCCAATAATTAATTATTAAAATATAGTAAAATGCAAACAAAAAGAATTTTTATTACAACCGTACTGGCATTTATTGTAACCATGTTGATAACACAAAGCTGCGGAACAAGCAAACCATTTAGCCTGAATGACTTAGAAGGTCAATGGATATTGAAAACGATGAACGGAAAGGAAGCAGGCAGCCTGTTTGCACGTGAATTGCCTACTTTGCAATTTGACTTTCAGGCTAAATCCATTTTCGGAACCGGAGGCTGCAACCGTTATAACGGCCGCTTTATCTTAATAAATAATGATTTCAGACCATCCAATATAGCTTCTACAAGGATGTTTTGTATGGAGCCAAATGCAGAAAATGAGTACTTGAAACTCTTGCAGCAAAATAGTTTCCTATCAATAAAAGAGGGTGTTTTACGCATGACAAACGATAAAAAAGAAATAATATTGGAATTTGTAAGAGGAATGGATACATCTAAAGCCGTTACTCAACAGCAAATAAGCGGAAACTGGCGGTTGACAAAGCTGGGAATCAGGGACGCTGCTGAAGTTTTCAACTGGAGTGAAGATAAAATACCTACCTTAACATTCGATGCCGAAAGCGGCAGGATTTCCGGAATGGCGGGTTGCAACAGGTATAGTTCAACTTATACTTTAGAAGGTAATACGCTTCAGGTCAATCAGGTAGTATCTACACAAATGGCATGTCCTAACCTGGAAGGAGAAGTTTCGTTCCTTCAAAGCCTGAATGGTGCTTTACAAATTGCGATGCCCGATAATAACACCCTGAAATTAGTTAAAAATAATCAGATCGTTATGGAATTCAAGCGGGAGCTTGTCACCGCCTGAAAGGCTAAAAATTAGCATAACTTCCCGATTACTAAGAAAATATAACGTTTTAAACCTTCCATGTTAAATCCGATCTATGCTCTGTAATCAAGAAGAAAGGATAAACATTGAAAATATTAGGAACGTTATTTATAGGATTTGCAGTCCTCGGATTTGCATGCCAAACACCTCAAAAAAGCTCTGTCATATCAAGATCGCATAAAATATCTGAAACCGCCCAAATAGTTTCCGACACAGATATGGACCCTTATTATATGGGATTCAATTTTTTTATGCCTGAACCTGATGAGGAAGAGTTAGGATATCCGTTTAAAGATGTCACGCTAACCTTTTCAGCGAATGACAAATATAGTGTGCAGGCACTCGATCCGAAGCTATTTGCAGAGGGAAATGTCGAGATAATCGACCTTACCATGCTGACCGAGGAAGATTATGCCATGCCGATGGAAGGCTCCCGTATCGTATCACGTTATAAAGGACGCCGTAAAAACCATACGGGAATGGACCTAGCCGGAAGAAGCCGTGATCCGATTTATGCCACATTCGATGGCGTGGTAAGGGTATCCAAACGAAGCGATACGTATGGTAACGTGATTGTAGTACGCCATTACAATGGTTTGGAAACGGTTTACAGCCATAACACTAAAAACCTCGTAAAAGTTGGTGAAGAAGTAAAAGCCGGACAACAAATTGCAGTCAGCGGACGAACCGGCAGGGCATACGGCGACCATTTGCACTTTGAAGTAAGGATTAATGGCCAGCATTTCAACCCGGAATTGGTATTTAATTTCCAAACCAACCGGTTGGTTGATAAAAACCTCTATTGCTTAAAGACAGGTAATAAGATAAAAGTAGAACATGTCGACGCTCCACCAGTCATGTTGGCTAACCACCGGTCATTTACCGAATCGATGGAATTCAGTCATGACAGGGGATAATTTATTCTCTTTCGCGGGTAAATTGAAAAGACATACCCGGCGGAAGATCTACTATATGATTAGCAAAAAGGAAGGGCATTATTAACACTAATCGCTCTTCTTTTTTTGTGAAATCAAAATTAGCCGGGTGTTCTAATTGTCTGGAGCCGGGATTGTCTTT
>DAMCDT010000260.1:0-5906 GCA_032058265.1 Tannerellaceae bacterium | reverse complement strand
GAAGAGGATGAAGAATCGCCTTTCTTATGATGGCGAAACTCTAAGTTATACGGATTTTCACCCGTAGTATCCTGAGGTATCAGGTTCACAAAATGTTTTATATTCCCGCTAAAGAAAGCTTTAAACTCAACATTTAGGAATCCGTCGCCTACCCAAAGCCTTGATATTTCGACCGGATCTTTTCCGTAAATGGAATCATTAGCTTCCAACAGGTTCTCAGCAATAGATTTAGTCAACATGGTGTCGATACGGTTAATCTTAATCATGTGGTCATAACCGCTGACTTCGTCACTCAGCTTAGTAAAATTGATTTGAACGCGTTGCGGCCGTGTCGGCTGATAGTTTATATACAAAGGGGCCGCAGGCCAAAGAGTCGTACTATCGTCTAAAGTTAAATAGAAAGTGTTATCACTAAGGGGCCTTGCCGTCGCGAAAGACAACCAAAAGTCCCCTAATGAATAACCGTCATCATCCAAACAAGAATTAAATGTAAAGAGAACTGACACACTCATTACAAATAATACAATATACCTCAACGTCTTCATATTCTAAATATCATTACATTTTTGTTTCACTATAAAGGAAGATGGGTTGCAGACATAAAATGCTGCAAAGCTGATATTTAAAAGATGTTAAAGTTGTCCTTTTATTTACGTAACGACTGATAGATTAATTGGGCCGTGCGCTTGGATGCACCGTGCTTTCCAAGAATATGTATGACATCATCATATCCGGTAAGCATCTTTTTCCGGTAATCAGGATTATGGATTATACGTGATAATTCACTATGGATATTGTCTTGAGTAAAGCGATCGGCAAAGAGTTCCTGAACGATTTCCCTTCCGGCAATAAGGTTTACCAGAGAAATATATTTCGTATGGAAAAAATGACGGAAGATATATCCGGCAAGCCTTCCTAGAGGGGTATAATAGCATACCACCTGCGGTACACGGAAAAGGGAAGTTTCCAATGTAGCTGTCCCTGAAGTTACCAACGCTGCTTTGCTATGATGTAATAAAGGATATGTTTTACCGAAAACAATCCTAGTGGGAGAATCTTTAGTATATTGTTTATAATAGGTTTCTTCTATTCCGGGAGCTCCGGCAATTACCGGCTGATAACCGGGATAAGACGATACGACTTCCAGCATAGTCGGAAGGTTATCTTTTATTTCTTGTCGGCGGCTTCCGGCAAGTAAAGCGATGATGGGTTTATCCGTTAGTTTCTCATCAGTTAGGAATGAAGATAATGAGGTCGGTTGTTCCATATAGGATGCTACCGAATCAACGGACGGATTACCGACATAATCTACCGGATACTCGAGTTTACGATAAAATTCTTTTTCAAAAGGGAGAATACAGAACATCCGGTCTACATACTTACGGAAGTCTTTGATACGGTATTGTTTCCAGGCCCAAATCTTAGGTGAGATATAATAATATACAGGAAGATTGAGTTTAGTTTTTACATATTTGGCAATTTTCAGGTTAAAGCCGGGATAATCAATAAGGATAACTACATCCGGCAGATAGGCTTCAATATCTTCCTGGCAGGTTTTCATGTTACGGAGAATCGTTTTAAGATTAAGCAATACAGGAATAAAACCCATAAATGCCATATCCCGGTAATGCTTTACTAACGTACCGCCAACGGCTTGCATCAGGTCACCACCCAGAAAGCGGAAGTCTGCCTCCTTATCTTCCTCTTTCAAAGCTTTCATCAGGTTAGACGCATGCAAATCACCCGAAGCTTCGCCCGCTATGAGATAGTATCTCATAGCAATTGAAAATTGAAAATTGAAAATTGAAAATTCATTAGTCGATAAGAGCCTTTAGTTTGTCCATGAAAGGGTAGTCTGTTACGTCTATTTTGCAAGGGACTAAAGAGCCATAGCCGCTGTCTAAAGCTAACGTATCATCTTCTGGACGGATGGGTTTCTTGTTTTCAAAAGAACCTGTCAGCCAATATACGGGTTCACCTGAAGCATTCTCCGACCGCATGTATTCGTTTATAAAACGACCGTCCGCCTGTCGGCAGACTTTAATCCCTTCAACTTGTGGAATATTTGGAACATTCAGGTTCAAATACGTTCCGTAAGGAAGGCCTTCTTTCAGTATACGACGTGCCAGTTTACGTCCTAAACGGCAGCATTCACTGAAATCGGCATTTGGATCATGGCTTGTTAATGATATACCAATGGATGGAATACCCAGGATACAACCTTCGATGGCCGCACCCATTGTACCGGAATAATGAACACATACTGCCATGTTGCTTCCGTGATTAATACCGGAAACCACCAGATCAGGCGTTATTCCGGTAATATCATTGATGGCTAACTTTACACAATCAACGGGCGTACCAGTGCAACTGTATACCGTCAGCCCTTCTTCTTTTTTAAGTAGTTTATAACTTATAGGGATTAATGACGTTATGGCGTTTGACATACCTGACCGCGGCCCATCGGGAGCAAAGACCAGAATTTCTCCTAAATCCCTTAAACAATCTATCAGTTCGTTTATACCTTTAGCGCTTACACCATCATCGTTGGTCACTAAAATAAGCGGTTTATCTTTCATCATTTATTGTGTTTTATTGAAATGTAAAGATACGGAAATATAATTGCTTTCGTTTTTTGATAGGTCAGAACCTATAACCGAAATTAAACTGGAGCACCATATTCCTGTACGACTTATTATCTGTTTTAAAAATCTCATGCCCATAACTGAAGGAGTCTTTAGCGATGTTTGACAAACCAATATTTATTTTAGCGGAAAACATTAGTCCGGTATTCAGTAAATAACCTGCTCCGAGCACTACCGAATAATCTATTGTCTTTACCATATTGTTATCGATAAGCAATCCTTCGTGTTCACCTCCGATAGCAAGTTTGTTGCCCATAACCTTTACCCCCAATTGTGGCCCGGCAAAAAAGTTCAAACCTTTGTATGCATAGTATTTGCCGAGTAAGGGAATAAGCAGATAATCGTTCGATAAATTCGTAGAGGCAAACTTGAACCTCGATCCCTGCATCGAATAACCAATACCTGTTTCGGCTGCAATTTCCGGCGTGAACATATACTCTGTCGTAATACCGTAATTTAAACCGGGATTAAAACCACCTGCCGTGTTCGTCGTATTGGCAAAATTCAACCCTGCCTGCGGAATAAAATAAAACTTTCGTGCATACAAACTGTGTACTGTTAATGCAAACAGTAAAAGACAAATGATTTTCTTCATTGGTTAACTACTCTAATAAGTTATTTTGTTTTTTCTTCTACCCACTTACGGGCATTTACAAATGCTTCTATCCACGGTGTTACTTCATCATTGTCTTTCCTTTCATTAGGATAGCATCCACATTGCCACGGGAAAAGAGCACGTTCCGGATGAGGCATCATCGCTAAATGACGGCCATCTTTCGAACATACACCAGCTACCGACCAGGGCGATCCGTTAGGATTCGCCGGATAACCGTCATAATTGTATTTTGCTATAATATTATATTCTTTTTCTTCGTAAGGGAAAGAGAACTTACCTTCTCCATGGGCCACCCACACTCCCAGCTTAGAACCGCTTAAAGAACCAAACATAACAGAATTGTTCTTTGGAATCTCCAGCGTCACGAATTCCGATTCAAACTTATGCGAATCATTATGAAGCATCTTATGTTTCTTTTCATGTTCAGGATAGAGTAATTCCAGTTCAGCCATTAGCTGGCAACCGTTACATATACCCATGCTCAAGGTGTCTTCCCGCGCGTAGTAATTGGTTATCGCTTTCTTTGCTTTTTCGTTATATAAGAAACCGCCTGCCCATCCTTTGGCTGAGCCTAACACGTCTGAATTAGAGAAACCACCGCAGAATACAACAAAGTTGACATCCTCCAATGTTTCCCTTCCTGTTGCCAGGTCCGTCATGTGTACGTCCTTTACATCGAAACCGGCCAGATATAAGGCATAGGCCGTTTCACGTTCACATTGCGAGCCTTTCTCACGGATAACCGCTGCCTTAATTCCGCTTCTGTCAGGGCGGTCGGCAGAAAGTCCGTAGGAAGATAGTTTACCGGTGAAGTCTTTAGGATATTTAAACTCCAGGGGTTGTAATTTATAGTTCTCAAAACGATTTCCCGCACATATACTGCCGCTTTGCTTAATATCCAGCTTGTAGGAAGAAGAATACCATACATCACGCATATAGTCAATACCAAAATGATATTGCACACCGTCTTTTGATACCAGGATATGGCGTTCGTTCGTCGGTTTAGCTATCATGGCATGGCCGACTCCCGCTTCTTTCATCAGTTGTTCGAAAGCTTTCTTATCTTTTACCTGAACCAATATACCAGGATTCTCTGCGAATAATATCTTCATAATATCCGGTTCAGATACATTATCAAGCGATACTTCCAGCCCGCCTTCCACATTGGCAAAGCACATTTCCAGTAATGCTGTGATCATTCCCCCCGCAGAAATATCATGCCCTGCAAGTATCAGATCCTTCTCTATCGCATCTTGTACGGCGTTAAAGGCATCCGCAAAGTATTCCGTGTCTTTCACCGTCGGAACATCCTGCCCTAACCTGTTCAGGACTTGCGCGAAAGCCGAACCGCCTAACTTCAATTCATCAAAAGAGAAATCTATATAATATATGTAAGAATTCTTATCGTTCCGTATGACCGGTGAAACGATCTTCTTAATATCGCTTACCTCAGCGCCGGCAGATATAATAACCGTTCCGGGAGATAAAACCTTTTCTTCGCCATATTTCTGCGTCATGGAAAGAGAATCTTTACCGGTGGGGATATTAATTCCCAGGTCGCAGGCAAAATCAGAAGCTGCCTGTACCGCAGTATACAAACGCGCATCTTCTCCTTCATTGCGGCAAGGCCACATCCAGTTTGCACTGAGGGAAACTCCTTCCAGCTTATCTGTCAACGGAGCAAAGACGATATTTGTCAACGACTCTGCTATAGCCAGTACAGAACCCGCGGCAGGATCGATCATGGCGGCTTGCGGAGCATGTCCGATAGATGTTGCTATCCCGGCTTTACCACGGTAGTCCAATGCAACAGCCCCTAAGTCGCTTAAAGGTAACTGCAATTCACCCTGGCATTGTTGACGGGCAACCTTTCCGGTTACGGAACGGTCTACTTTATTGGTCAGCCAATCTTTACAGGCTACTGCTTCCAATTGCAAAACATTCTCTAAATAATGATGCAATTCAGATGTTTTATATACAACAGGTTGATATGTTTCTTTGATTGTGAAGTCTGTCATTACTGTTTTGGGCGGCTTCCCAAACATATAATCCAGTTTCAGATCAATCGGCTTCACACCGTCTGCCTGTTCGAAAACCAGTTTCATATCGTTGGTCGTTTCACCTACCACATACATAGGGGCACGTTCACGTTCGGCAATACGGCTGATACGTTCCACGTCTTTGTCTTCTATCAATAAGCCCATACGCTCCTGGCTTTCGTTCCCGATGATCTCTTTCGATGAAAGTGTCGGGTCGCCAACAGGCAGTTTATTCATATCGATTCGTCCGCCGGTAGCCTCTACTAACTCCGACAAACAATTCAGGTGACCGCCTGCGCCGTGGTCGTGGATAGAAATAACCGGATTATCTTCCGATTCGGCTATGGTACGGATTACATTCGCCACACGCTTCTGCATTTCCGGATTCGCACGTTGTACGGCATTAAGCTCGATACCACTGGTGTATTGTCCGGTATTTACAGATGAAACGGCTCCGCCTCCCATTCCGATGCGGTAGTTATCACCACCCATTACGATCACCTTCTCACCCGGCTTCGGATCGCCTTTCAATGCGTCGCGCATATTCGCATATCCAACGCCTCCTGCCAGCATGATCACTTTATCATATCCGTACTTCTTTCCGTT
>DAMCDT010000259.1:0-5938 GCA_032058265.1 Tannerellaceae bacterium | reverse complement strand
ATCATTTCATAATACTTGTATGAATAAACACCCCTTCATACCTATACCCTTACAAGGGAGAATCGATGTTTTTGACTTTCTGAGATCGCTTATGATCCTCTTTGTTATTGTAATGCATGTGAGCATGACCTATATGCTATACAGTCCTTCCTGGTGGTATGTAATTAGTGATAAGGGGAGCCCGGTATTAGTTGTTATAGTGAATGTGTTGGATATATTTATGATGCCAGTCCTTTTTTTCATTTCCGGTTATTTTACCCCTGCTTCTTACGCTAAAAAAGGATTCGTTAGCTTCCTGAAAGATAAAATCAGGCATATATTTCTTCCCTGGATAGTAGGAATTATACTTATAGTACCTTTATATCCTTTGTTTTCAGGCAAATCAATAAATGATATTATTGGGTCATTGAAGGAAAATGTTTTATATCTTTTCGATTCCCAGGGTCATTTATGGTATTTAGGTGTTCTCTTTCTTTTTCTTCTTGCCTATGCATTTGTGTCATATTTTAAACCACCAAGCAACATACGTACCACTTCCTCCAATCGAAAAAGCATATTACTATTGCTTGTTTCAATTGTTATTTCTGCCATGTGCGCCTATCTGTCTACGGCCTATATTACTCCTTATGATAACTGGCTATCTTTTGCATATATTTTTTCGCTGAAACCTGCTAAAATAGCTATTTATATATGCGCATTTATCTTAGGAGTGTATGCCCGGCAAACGAATTGGTTTACGAAAGACGGATGGATGCCCCGTATAAGTACATGGAGTATATGGGCGATAAGTACGACAACATGCTATATGGTGTTGAGACTACTAATTATTCCCAATTATGATATTGTGTTATTAGAGAAGATCCTGCCTGTTTTAGATGCAATTTGTTCTTTCACCACCTTAGTGTATGCATTATTGATAGGCATAAAGTTTCAAAAAAGCCGTATAGCCAGTTGGCTGGTAGGCATGTCTCCCTATTCATACGGTATATACTGGATACACATACCGGTAATGATTTTGTATTTGCAGTTTATAAATGAGTTGAACTTCCCGATCTTTATAAAATGGATTTCGGGTATTTTGGTAACTTGTATCGGTTCCTGGCTAATCAGTAAATATGTATTGAAAAGAGTGCCTCTGTTTAAAGATATGTTCTGAGTAAACACTACCTGTTACCGGTCATTTTCTTTTTCTGGATGTAAAAGACCATGTATGTAAACAAACAAACCAAAGTTTCCGATAGAGGAAGACTGGCCCAAACTCCGTTTACACCCCAATATAAAGGTAATATATAAACGAATGGAAGGAAGAACACTTGCCTGATCAAACTTAATGCTGCCGATTTAACCGCAATGCCGATATGCTGGAAAAATCCACTCATTAATATCTGGCAACCGGCTAGTGGTAACGTTACAGTTAAGACGAAAAGTGCCTTAGAGGCTTCGTCCATTAATTCAGGACTCGGGTTAAATATCTGTACTACTTCCCTTGATGCGAAAATACCTGTTAACAGAGCGACAATACCTATCCCAAAAGCCACTTTAAACGCATAGTTAAGTGTCTGAAACATGCGCGTATAGTTTTTCGCCCCAAAATTATATCCGATGATAGGTTGTATACCCTGCGAAATACCCGCGAAGATCATAATGAAAACATAATGGAAACGACTTGCAATAACATAGCCTTCTAACGAAACAGGGTCGCTATAAGCTATGAGTTGCCTGTTCATAAAAAATACAATGACAGAGGTCATTGCTGTGATCAGGAAAGGAGCGAATCCTATATTTAAGATATTAAAAAGTATTTTTGCGTGTAATCTCAAATAAGATAGCTTAATAGGGAAAAAACTTTTTTCTCCGAGAAAATGAGGAATTATAATACAGGCAGAAATAAGGGTCGATAAAAGAGTGGCAGCTCCAGCCCCTTTCATTCCCCATTTAAAACCGAAAATAAAGAGAGGCGCCAGAATAAAATTGAATACTACGCTGATACCTATGACATACATTGACTTTTTAGGAAATCCTGTCGCTTTCATAATATTGGTCAGTGTAGAACCCATATTCAGGAAAAGGCTGGCCGGCAGATAATAGCTAAGGAAATCCTTTGCAAAAAGATAAGTTTCCTCCGTAGCACCCATCCAATAGAGGATAGGTTCCATAAAAATGTAAGTAAAAACAATAGGGATAACCGAGAGGATAAAGGTGAAAAGAAGTGACGTTCCCATTACCTTCATGGCCGTTTCTTTATCACCCAAACCAAGATATATAGATATGCGGCTTGAAGTACCAACCCCTACCAATGTACCTAATGAAGCGAAAAGATTCATCAGAGGTAAAAGGATTCCAAGAGCTCCAAGAGCGTGCTCTCCTAAACCGGGGCCATAGCCTATAAAGATACTATCTATGATATAGTAGATAGCCAAAGCGAGTGTTCCGGCAATGGAAGGCAATGAGTATTGCCAGAAAAGCTGATATATTTTTTTATCCCGTAATTCGAGTATTTGTTTCATCAATAATGATTTGATCTTTAATGTATTTTCCGGATATAATGTACATTATTTATATTTTCATGTACATCTATCAAAAAAGCTATGCAAGCCATTTTTCCACAGTTATTTTCTCAAAACTTAATAGGAATACCATTATAAAAGTCAAGTATTTTTACCCGGAGAACATAATCGTATTTGGCTTGTATCTGTTCCGACTGGCTTTGTAAAAACCGGGTCTTTATTTCATTATATTCGAAGGGAGTCAGTTTTGTTAATTCGTAGCGGATCTGTGCTTGTTTGAATGATTCTGAGGTAAACTTTACGGCATCGTTGGATGCAATGTATTTCTCATGTGAAGTAATTGCATTCTTATGTGCCGTTTGAATCTCTTTATAGAGTGTTTTCTTGGTGTCTTCCAACATTAGTTGGCTATCAAGTATATTCAATTTTGCGGTACGGACTTTATTGCGTATCTGGTAACGGTTGAATATCGGAATGCTTAGTTTCAGTCCGATCAGCATATAATCATTGTTTTTCAGTTGATTGGAAAAAGTTTCATTGGCCCTTATCAGCTGATTTGTTGCCGGATCTATTATATCTTTGGCGCTGTACCTGTAAAGGTAGCCGGTTCCCCATTCAAATACCAGGTTTAAGTTGGGCATATAGTCGGCTTTAGCTACTTTTAATGCTTTCTGCGCGCTGGCAACTTTATATTCCTTTTCCTTTATTACAGGCTTACTACTTACCGCATTTCCGAAGATTACCTGCGGCAGTTGGATCTTCCGGTACATATCTTCAATCCGTTTTTCGCTGAATGAAGGTGCTTTTATGTCAAACCCTCTTTCATCTTCCAGTTCAAGCGCCTGCGCCAGGTCGAGCAAAGCCAGCTCCAGATTGTTTTGTGCCTCAATAACTGCTACCTTATCTTTAGCTAACTGTGCTTCCATATCATACAGATGGACGGGAGGCACGCTACCGGCTTCAACCAGGTATACCGTTTTATTTAATTGTACCTTAGTCAATGCCAGTTGTTCTTCATTAATCTTAACAAGCTCCTTGTTGAATAAAACCTGTAAAAATAAGGATGTAATATTTATGGAGAGATTATCCTTTGCCTTTTCAAGGTTTTGAATGGCTGCTTCGACCTCTAACCTAGTCCGTGCTATTTCATTCGGTATTCGAAAACCAGTGAAGATAGGGATCGAACTGCTTCCACCCAATGCGGTTCTTGACATCGATTCATCCAAATCCGGATATATTTGTGAACGTCCGAAGCTCCAATCCTGAATAATAGCAGCATTAAGATCCGGCAAACGGCTGTTCTCCGCCGTATTTTGTTGTACCTCTGCTACCTTTTGTTGCACCTTTAACCGTTGAATACTTATATTATGCTCAATGGCATGTTGTATGCAATCTTCCAATGTCCATCTTTCATAAGTGCGCTTTTGTGCAAACGCTTTTTCCATCGGATAGGTAAAAAAAAGGAGCAGTGCCGAATACAATACTATTTTAATCTTCATACGATTTAATCTAATTGAAGTCCTCTTACTTTTTCTTCTAATGATAATCCTTTTTTAATCTCGATATTTACACCATCCGACAACCCCGTCAGAACTCTTCTTTTCTCAAAAACCTGTTCTTTTCCCTGAGATGTCAGCACATAAACATACGTTTTACCATCGCTGAACTCGACAGATGCTTCGGGTATTATAATGACCTTCCTGGCGCGTTTGATAAGCACCTCGGCATTTGCACTGTAGTCTGCTCTTATTAATACAGAGTCAAGGCTGTGCAGGGCTGCTTTGATTTCGTATAATACGGTTCCGTTTTCTTTTTTTCCTTCGGGCGAAATATATTCGATGTTAGCTCTGAATGCTTTGTTGCTGATAGCTCCTATTTTTATTCTTACAGGCATGTTGTCTTTGAGCAGATGAACTTCCGTTTCATCTACATTTCCTCTGAATATCAGGTCGCTCATATCAGCAACTGCTGCAATAGTTGTCCCTTCATTAAAGACATTCGATTGAATAACGTAATCACCTTCTTTGATAGGGAGGTTAAGTACCGTACCTGAAATAGTAGACCGGATCTGGGTATTACTTATTTTAGAAAATCTTTCACTGACGCCATATTTTACAATGTCTAACGCATCTTTAGCATTCCTTTGTTCTTCTACTGCTTTCCTGTATGTGGCTTCAGATAGTTCAAATTCATTTCTGGATATTACTTGCTTACTGTATAAAAACTTTTGGCGTGTAAAGTCCATCTGTATCTGGTTCAGGTTTATCTCTGCAACCCTCAGACGTGATTCTGCCGCATTCAGTTCTCCCATTTCTGTCGTAACCTTTACCTGGGCGATGATCTCCCCTTTCCGGATGCTTTGTCCTGCTTCTTTTCTCACATTACTGATAATCCCTGATATCTGGGGCTTGATTAATATTTTGTTTCGCGGCTCGATATTACCTGTTGCAACTACAGTATTTTCCACATTTCCTAATCTAGGTGTAATGATATGATAACTTACAACTTCCTGGCGGGATTCATCCCACAAGAATTTAAACGTCATAAGAACGATGATTACTAATATGGAAAATAATATAATCCGACCTACCTTTTTCATATATTACAATAATATAGTCTGTTTTATTTCTTTTCTTATTCTTCTCTGATAGCATCAATTGCTTTTATATTCAATGCCCGCATTGCCGGTATGATTCCCGCCAATATTCCACTGATCAACAAAATCAAAATAGAAATTATCCCTATTTTAAATGTAATCATAGGATGTAGTATGAACATGTTTTCTTGTTTTTGTACCCATACTAAGTCTGCGATACGCAGGGCATAAACGCCGATGCACAGCCCACAAATCCCGGATATCAATGTCAGAACAATACTTTCCCACATGATCTGGCTTATTATCTTACCCGGTTTAGCTCCGATAGCACGCCGGACACCGATTTCCCTGGTTCTTTCTTTTACGGTTATCAGCATGATATTACATACTCCTACGATACCGGCCACAAGCGTTCCTAATCCAACAATCCAGATCAAAAGGGAAACGCCGCTAAAAAGATTCATATACATCGTATATTCTTTCTCCATGTTAAAACTCCATATAGCTTTATAATCATCCGGATGTATATGATTGCTGCTTTTAAGCACTTGTTTTATTCTATCCTCTATGTAATTCGCCCGGACATTATCCTTTGATATAGCTGCAATGAAGTGGATAATATCTCCCTGGTTGTTTATCTGTTGTAAAGTTGTAAAGGGTAGGAGTACCGAACTTTCCAGTTTATCTCCGATACTAATATCCGACAAGCCGTTTGTTACCCCTATTATCTGATAATATACACCGTTTACCCGGATATCCTTTCCTACAGGGTTTTCTTTTTGCGGGAACATCCTTTCGAAAACTTTTTTACCTATTACGCAAACTTTTCTCTTAT
>DAMCDT010000258.1:0-5973 GCA_032058265.1 Tannerellaceae bacterium | reverse complement strand
AATCGTGCTCGGAAAATGTTCGCAAGTCGCAATCGACGGAACTTTCAAACCGGTGGATGAGTACAAGTCACAAATTGAAGAAGAATTACTTTCCTATCAGAACCAAGCCATGCGAACCTTAGGCTTTGCCTATAAAATTATAGACGATTGGAAAGAAGATAGCTTCTTTGTAAACGGACATTTGAATATAAATGATCTCATCTTTATGGGTATCACGGCTATATCCGATCCCGTACGTAAAGATGTACCGGAAGCTGTTGAAACATGCCTGCATGCAGGTATCGATGTCAAGATCGTAACGGGAGATACACCCGGCACCGCAAAAGAAATAGGACGGCAGATCGGTATATGGAAGCCCGAAGATACTGAATACAACATTATAACGGGCCAGTCCTTTGAAACACTAAGTGATGAAGAAGCCTTGAACCGAGTAATGGATATGCGGATCATGTGCCGTGCCCGTCCGACGGATAAACAGCGTTTAGTGCAGTTATTACAAAAGAAAGACCAGGTGGTGGCTGTAACGGGTGACGGCACAAATGATGCGCCCGCCCTGAAAGCAGCACAGGTTGGACTATCGATGGGTGACGGTACCTCTGTTGCCAAAGAAGCAAGCGATATCACTATCCTGGATAATTCTTTCAGCAGTATTACCCGTGCGGTGATGTGGGGACGGTCGTTATACAGGAATATCCAGAAGTTCCTGATATTCCAGTTGACAATTAATGTGGCTGCCTGCCTGATCGTTCTGATCGGATCGTTGTTCGGCACTGAATCACCATTGACAGTTACACAAATGCTTTGGGTGAACCTTATCATGGATACGTTCGCGGCGGCTGCGTTAGCTTCCTTGCCTCCAAACGAAAAGGTGATGGATGAAAAACCCCGTAAGAGCGGGCCGAAAGGAGATTTTATTATCTCCAGGCCTATGATATTCAATATCTTTATTGTCGGATTATTATTTGTAATAGCTTTGATGGGAGTCTTATCTTATTTTAACGCAACGGGAAAAGCGTTAACGCCTGAAGAGTTATCAGCCTTCTTCACTATTTTCGTAATGTTGCAATTTTGGAATATGTTCAATGCAAAAGCTTTCGGAGACCATAAGTCAGCATTTGCGGATCTAAAAGAAAGCAAAGTATTCCTTTTGGTTGCCCTATTGATATTGATAGGACAATACCTGATCGTAACATTCGGCGGAGAAATGTTCAGCGTTGTACCACTCAGATGGAAGACATGGGGTATTATCATCGCTTCGACATCCGTAGTTTTATGGATAGGAGAAGCAATCCGTTTAGTAAGGCGATTGATGAAATAACCGGTTAATTGTTTTCTTCCGTTTTATCAAGTTCAAGAACGACCTCCGGAGTTTTTTTAGTATATAGCTCCAAGGTAATCCGGATGCACCGGCCATGGAGGCATTTATTGATTACGGTTCTCTATAAAAATCATTTATTGAATGAGTGTATATACAATAATCAATCGGATACAATTTTTGAAAAACTTTTGGCTCTTTAGCTCCTATAGGAACTAACATTATATTAGATTTTCCATTAATAAGAAGCCTTTCGTCCGATGAGATATTTTCCCTGTTATCAAAAGGGAATGTAAAGTAATACAAATATGGATATATCCACGGTATATAGATAACTTGTGATCCTTCCTCCGATGTCCAGAACTCAAGGGGTTTATTTTGAGTAATAGCTTCCTGCAATTCTACAGCATTCAATGGAATATTATTTAAATGAACGATCAGATCATATTGAGGGTCAATCATAATCCATTTATTCAGGTCGTTTAAAAAGACTTCCATAACCACATGTCCGGCTCCAGTAGGTCTTGTTTCTGCATCTTTCGTTCGCAAAGATAGTGTGCGGGATTTCAAACCGATGGCATTTAAACAAGCGGTTGTAACTATTCCATATTCCACACAACGAAAACGCTTTCCTTTTTTTACTTCTTCTAAAATATATAGAGCATCATTTTTTTCTGGTACGTTCTGACCATCATGTTCCCATAAGTTGTGTACCCATGAAGCAATTATCCTTGCTTTATCAAGTTCTGTATTTCCCAGATTAGCCAGACTGTCGATGGGATATTCTGCCCGTAGCTTTCGCAAGTAAGGGGAATCCTGATTTTCTTCATAAATATATTTCAATTTATCATCCCTGGTCGTAGAATCAAACGTGAGCTTTTCAAGGTCTAATCCATTTTTGACTTTTATGACTACAGGCGGGTATTCATCTTTTACTAAATTAATAGTCATTGAAGAATTCATTGGTATATTTGACTCAAAAGAGTCTACATCTGTATATATACCAAATACATAATTTTCATTATACGCATTTAACAGGATAATATCTCCTTCCGCAAATTCTCCAAATGCTACCTCCTCTTCATAAATTTCTCCATCAAGATTTAACCTGATGTTGTTTGAGTGTGATTTGACTATGTGAACCGTTTCTTTTTTTTCTGTTTGGCAACTGAACATGAAAACACTAATAAAAAACGAGAGTAATAGCATTCTTTTCATAATATATACAATTAATAAAACAGCCATTTATTGTAGCTGCTGTTTGTAAGAAATGAGCCGAAAGCCGGACTCGAACCGGCGACCTACGCATTACGAATGCGTTGCTCTACCAACTGAGCTATTTCGGCATATCTGATAGTAAATCGTTGATGAATTCATCTAACTCCTCGTCCAGATCTTTTAATAAAGGATCGTCGAGGCGAAAGGTGTCATCTCCGATAAATAATAGTTCTTCTATAATAACGAAATCCTCATCAACCAGGTTTACTGACAATGGTTTTAGGAAACATGGATTTTCAAATATGTTCTTTGTGGTAAGGCCAGTTAACACTGCTTTAAGAAGTGCAATTACATTCTTGGTGAAATGTTCGTCATTGTTTTTGTTTATCCAATCGAAGATCACTACTTTTTCCAATAGATTCTCATCTTCATCGAAAATTTGCAGTTCGCCGCTTTCACCATCCGCTTGTACGTAAAGATCACTGATGAGGTCTTCCGACTCTCTTTTAGTCAGCTTCTTAATGGCAGAAGTAAACGTGTTTTCGATTACAGATTGAACCTTTGCATTATTTGCACTCATATTATTGTTTTTGTATTCTTCTTTTGAATAATCGTCAAAATTAATAATAAATCACAAAATAATCGATTATACTTCACCAAATTGCATATTCAGTTTTTTATCAGCGCGCTGGCGATTGATCAAAACATCCTTATATACGTTCTGTAATTGGGTATATTGGTCTTCTTCACCATTATTATCTTTATAGAGATCATAAGCCATTTTTGCCCACTCGAGCGCTTTATCAAGATCTCCGGTTAATTCATACGACAGGGCTATATTGGATGCAGTCTTAGCCTTGGCTTTCCAACCGGATGATTTATCATGTATGGCAGACCAACGTTCACGGGCATCTTCCCATTTTTCATTGGAAGCAAAAGCTGACGCTTGCTTCCAGGGTGTGCTTGTACCTGTATAATACCAACGGGCATCCCTGTTCCAATGTGGTACGAAAGCCGTATGAATTTTGTTTCCGATGAATGATCCGGCCGCTTTTAAGGCTTCATCCGGTTTGGGAAGCAGTTCATTTAAAATCTCCACACTATAGGTTTCTTCCGCCCAAAAGATACTGTCGCCCACCATTACCGTTGCTAATGGAGCTTCTCGGTTACGTAGGTAGGCACGCACAATACCATCAATCTCAATATCGATAACACCTATTACGATGCCGTCTGTCAGAGTGGTGATGCTTTTCTTTGTATCGAATACCAAACGGTCAAAAGAAATAACGGCATCCGTATCTGTTTCATCACATAAAGCGTTTACTTCTTCTTTCGTCAGCTTTTTATCAAATAAAAAAGAATTATCCGTGCGGACTTTATCATGAAAAAGTACAACGTCATAAAAGAAATCGGTCTCAAATATCGTTTCACCCAATGAACGGCATGCGTAGAACAAAGCACTGTCGGCATTCGCTTTACAAGTATCCTGCAGAACACCCTGTATCTTAAATTCACAGCCACTGTCTTCGGGCTGGGGAAGAGCATTATTTACTATTAAGATTTTCCGGACATTGTCAGGAAAAGTAACGTCCGACGGATTGTATGTCTCTATAGCTATGTATTTCAACTGGCTACAGGAAGACAATACAACGATGACCAATAGAAAAAATAATGCCCTTCTCATATCATTAAAATTCTAAATCACTGATCGCTTTAAAATAGCCTATCGATTCGGCTATGCCTAAGAAAGGATCTTTCATATCCTTTTCATATTCGAGACTACACATGCCTGTGTAGTTTACTTCGCGCATCATTTTTACCAATGCGGGAAAATCTATCTTACCTCTTCCGATTTCAATACCCACACCTGCCTTGGTTGAATCGGTCACATCCTTAATATGCATATCGAATACGCGCGTATGATATTTCTTAAGGTCGGCTACCGGATCACATCCGTTACGTAGGTCATGGCCGATATCGAGACACATACCCATCCGGCGGTCGAGGTCTTTTGTATGATTCCAGGCATCCGTTGCATCAGGATATTCTTTAATATCCGGTCCGTGAAGATGGATGGCGTAATGGAAATCATAATCTTTTACTTTTTCATTAACATACGGAAGCAGGTCATAGTTCGGCACACCGACAATTAATTTAACCCCAACGCGCTTTGCATATTCAAAGCCTTTGTCAATATCTTCCCTGCTTCTCATATAGATAGGCCCGACAGCGTATCCGGTGACTTTATGTGCCGCACATTTCTCGTGGAAAGCTTTGATCTGCTCGTTCGTACTATCAAAAGGAAGGTGGAAATCCTTGATACATAAATAATGTATATCCAACCGTTCCAACGTCTTCAATGTCGTATCGAGATCGAAGTTGACAAAAGTATAACCAGCCATACCCAGATGGAAAGGGTTGGTTGCTTTCTTTGCTTTAGGCTTTACCGGATCAGGAGTGATTGCTCCGGCAACACCGGACGCTCCCAGTAAAAGCGCTCCGGCCAGGCCTTGTTTAAAAAATGTTCTTCTGCTATTTTTCATAATATTATTGGTGTAAATGTTATTTCTTTAGTGCATTGATAGCTTCTTCCAGGCTTTTAATTTTACTTTCGGCATCGGCCTGTTTTTTACGCTCAATTTCAATAACCTTTGCAGGGGCTTTGCTGACGAAGCTTTCATTACTCAGCTTTTTCATAACAGATTGGAGGAATCCTTGTTGGTACTTTAGTTCCTCTTGCAATTTAGCTGTTTCTTCTTCTACATCGATCATATTCCCCAACGGCACGGCATATTCTGTTGTACGCACCAGGAAAGATATGGCACTGGCTGCTTTTTCCTCTGTACTTGAAATAGTGCTCAGGTTACACATCTTTGCGATTACAGAATTAAACGATGCATCATGTTCACCCAATACCTGGACTTCTAATGTATCTTTATTAGGGATATTTTTTTGTAAACGTATGGTACGCACGCCTCCTATAATTTCTTTTACGACTTCAAAGGCGTCCAGATAAGCTTTTTCCACCGGATCGGCTTGAGGAAGTAAAGAAACCATAATACTTTCGCCTTTCTGACGAGGCTCCAAGGCGTGCCAAAGTTCTTCCGTTATAAAAGGCATAAAAGGATGTAACAGGCGCAGTAACGTATCGAAAAATGTCAGCGTCGCTTCATAAGTCGCTTTATCTATAGGTTGTTCATATCCCGGCTTGATCATTTCCAGATACCAGGAAGAGAATTCGTCCCAGAACAATTTATACATCGCCATCAACGCTTCATTCAGCCTGTACTTGCTATATAAGTCGTCCATTTCCGCCATTGTTTTATCCAATTGCATTTTGAACCACTTGATGGCTAACGCGGAAGCTTCTGGCTGCGGAAGGGTATCATCTACTTTCCACCCTTTTACCAAGCGGAAAGCATTCCATATCTTATTATTGA
>DAMCDT010000257.1:0-5987 GCA_032058265.1 Tannerellaceae bacterium | reverse complement strand
AGATAACGTATTTACGGCCTACCTTGTCTCCGATGGGTCCACCCAACATAGTTCCCATAGCCGTAGATATAAGGAATATAAATAAAAACAATTGTGAGTGTTGGATACTTACATCAAACTTGTCAATTAAATAGAAAGTATAATAGCTCGATATGCTCGCCATGTAAATATATTTTGAAAAGATCAGGATCAATAAGATTCCAATTGAAAAAACAGTTTTCCACATTGATAATGGCAACTCGACCGCAGAAGATACTGATACTGTCTTTTTAATATGAAGTTGTAGCCACCTTTTGTACCAATGCGAAACAGGCATCATAACCACAATTGCAACAAATGCAAGTATTGATAAATAAGCAATGTTTTGACGTCCGTAGGGCGCTACTAATAAAGCAATTAACAAAGGGCCCAAAGCGCTTCCTAAATTACCTCCCACCTGGAAAAGTGATTGAGCGAGTCCCCTTTTACCACCGGAAGCCAGAGAAGTTAAACGCGACGCTTCGGGATGGAGGGTAGAAGAACCGATACCTACAAGGAAAACAGAACATAAAACCCAATAGAATGTTGTGGCAACTGAAAGTGACAATAAACCGACTAAAGTAAAACTCATTCCAATCGGTAATGACCACGGAGAAGGCCGTTTGTCAAAAAAAAGTCCGACAAACGGTTGGAATACGGAAGCCGATGATTGATATACCAGTGTTATGAGTCCTATCTGTCCGAAACTCAAAGCCAGATCATCTTTAATAATCGGATAAGATGCCGTTATGACTGATTGTAAAGCATCATTCATACAGTGAATAATACTTAAGGATATTAAAATACGGAATGTTATGCCGCCGGTAGACTGTAATGTTCGTTGTTCCATAGTAAAAAAGTATGCAAAGATACATGTTATTTTAAATTTACTGCTGTTTACAACCAAATACATATTTTTGCGGTTATAATTAAAACAGTACATATTTATGAATAAATTTTTTGAAGATTTTAAAGCGTTCGCCATGCGTGGTAATGTTGTCGACATGGCTGTTGGTATCATCATAGGTGGAGCTTTTGGTAAGATAGTTTCATCATTGGTTGCTGATATTATAATGCCCGCAGTAGGCCTTCTGATCGGGGGTATTAATTTTACTAACCTGAAAGTAGTGTTAAAACATGCAGTTGTACAGGGCGGAGAAGTTGTTTCTCCTGAAGTAGCTATTACGTATGGTAATTTCCTGCAGGCGACGTTAGACTTCTTAATAATAGCTTTTTCAATTTTTCTGGTAATCCGTTTATTAAATAAAATGAGAAGGAAAGAAGAAGAAAAACCGAAAGCGCCGGCAGCTCCTCCTGCAGATGTACAATTACTAACTGAGATACGTGATTTATTAAAAGAGAAATAATTTATATTTATTTGATATGATAATGGATACACGCTGCGCTGATAATTTGACGCAGCGTGTTCTTTTATGTATTTTCTCATTTATTTATCTTTAGAAATAGCTAACTTGCGGCCTAATTAATCTGCGAGTTATACATGAAAGATTTTCTTAGTATTTTAAGAAGGTTTGTTCCTCCTTATAAAAAATATCTGGTATTGAATGTAATCTTCAATATCCTCTCCGCCATCCTTAACCTGTTTTCCTTTGCCTTAATCATTCCTATTTTAAATGTTCTTTTTAAAATTGATGAAAATAAAGTATATACCTATACAAACTGGGTGTGGGAACCTACATCCTGGGAGTTTTGGAAGACACTTCCCGAATTATTAAAAGAAAACTTCTTTTGGTATGTCAATAATTTGATTGACACACAGGGAGGTTCTTTTACACTAATTATCCTTGGCGTTTTTTTAATAAGCATGACTTTCCTGAAGGTTGCTTCTATGTATATGGCATTTTTTACAATGATTCCTATACGCACGGGAGTGGTTCGTGATATCCGTAACCAGATAAACCGGAAAATAACCCAATTACCTTTAGGATTTTTTTCGGAAGAGAGAAAAGGCGACATCATAGCCCGTGTATCAGGAGATGTAAATGAGATTGAAACGTCTATTATGAGCTCACTCGATATGCTCTTTAAAAATCCTATCCTTATTGCTATCTATCTGGCGGGGATGATATTGATCAGTTGGCAACTAACAGTATTCGTACTTATCCTGCTTCCGGTGGCCGGTTATATTATGGGTAAAGTCGGTAAGACGCTTAAACGTAAATCATTATTAGGACAGGAGCAGTGGGGATATCTGATGAGCCAGATCGAAGAAACATTAAGCGGATTACGTATCATTAAGGCTTTTAATGCCGAGCATAAAATACAGGAACGCTTTGAAAAGAGCAATGATATTTTCCGCCGGACTACGAATCGTATTTACCGTCGCCAGCAAATGGCCCATCCGATGAGTGAGTTTCTGGGAACTGCGACGATTGCCGTCGTTCTCTGGTACGGAGGATCATTAATATTGAGTAATTCCAGTACAATAGACGCCTCTACGTTTATATATTACCTGGTGATCTTTTATAGTATTATTAATCCTGCCAAAGATTTAAGTAAAGCATCTTATGCCATTCAGAAAGGTTTGGCTTCTATGGATCGTATCGATAAGATATTAATGGCAGAGAGTAATATAAATGATCCGGTTAACCCCAAACCTATAGCGTTAAATAACCAAATTGCCTATAATGATCTATGGTTTAAATACCAGAATGAATGGGTTTTGAAAGGCATCAACCTTATTATTCCTAAAGGTAGGACTATTGCACTGGTCGGACAATCAGGCTCAGGGAAAAGCACGCTCGTAGATCTTCTCCCTAGGTTTTATGATGTAACGAAAGGAAGCATTACTATCGACGATGTTGATGTCAGGGATGCTACGTTGTATGATTTACGGGGATTAATGGGAAATGTAAACCAGGAGGCTATATTATTCAACGATACCTTCTTTAATAATATTTCTTTTGGTGTGGATGGGGCTACATTGGAACAGGTTGAAGAAGCTGCCCGGATAGCGAATGCACATGATTTTATTATGGCAACGGAAGAAGGATACAATACGAATATTGGCGACCGGGGCGGTAAATTGTCCGGCGGACAGCGGCAACGTATCAGTATAGCCCGGGCTATATTAAAGAATCCTCCTATCTTGATACTTGATGAAGCAACTTCCGCTTTAGATACTGAATCTGAACGGTTGGTTCAGGAAGCTTTGGAGAATTTAATGCGAAACCGTACGACTATTGTTATTGCCCACCGTCTGTCAACTATACGGAATGCCGACGAAATATGTGTTATGCACGAAGGTGAAATCGTGGAACGCGGACGGCATGAAGATCTTTTCTCACTAAACGGATATTATAAAAAACTATGTGACATGCAAAGTTTCTAATCTTAAGGAAAAGCTATTATGAAGAAGAATTTACTTTTCATCACTCTACTTTTACTTGCCGGATGTAATTTACAGGAGTTAAAGACCGGAAATACGCTTGCATATTATTTTGATTCTCCGGCAACTATCTGGGAAGAAACATTCCCGTTAGGAAACGGGCGTTTAGGAATGATGCCTGATGGTGGAGTTGATAAAGAAAACATTGTTTTAAATGAGATATCTTTATGGTCGGGTGGTAAACAAGACGCCGATAATCCGTACGCTTATGGTTACTTATCACGTATCCGCCGGTTATTATTTGAGGGACGGAATGATGAAGCGCAACAGTTGATGTACGATACCTTTGTTTGTAAAGGAGAAGGAAGTGGCCATGGTAACGGAGCGAATGTTCCCTATGGAAGTTACCAGATATTAGGTAATCTGGAATTAAATTATACCTATTTAAGAGGGAGCAATGATGTTTCTTCCTACAAAAGGGATTTGGATTTAAGGAATGCGATAAGTACGGTTTCTTACAAAAGAGGCTCTGTTAATTATATTCGTGAAGTGTTTACTTCGTTCAAGGATGACATCGGGGTGATCCGCTTAAGTGCCGATGTTGATAAAGCTTTAAATTTCTCTGTTAATATGAACCGGCCGGAACACTATTCCGTTTCAATCGAACAGGATGACCTGATAATGACAGGACAACTTAATAATGGGACGGATGGTAGTGGAATGAAATATACGGCTCGTATCCGTGTCGTATTACCTAAAGGCGGGACAATCGCTTCATCCGATTCAACGGTGTCGGTTATCAATGCAACCGAGGCCGTTCTGTTAGTAAGTATGGCAACTGATTATTATGGAGAGAATCCGGATATTAAGACTGCCGCATTATTAGCTGCACTCGATAAAAAGAATTATAATTCACTTAAGAAAGAACATATTGCTATGTATTCTGCTCTTTTCAATAGGGTAGAATTGGATTTGGGACAGACTGATAAAGATAAATTACCGATCGATAAACGGTTAGCTGCTTTTCAAAAAGATAAAAATGATCCGGGTTTAGCTGCTCTTTATTTCCAGTTTGGCCGCTACCTGTTGATATCTTCTACCCGCCCGGGAGGTCTTCCTCCTAATTTGCAAGGACTGTGGTGCAATACAATTCAGACACCATGGAACGGGGATTATCATTTGAACATAAACCTGCAAATGAATCTATGGCCTGCTGAAGTAACTAATTTGTCGGAATTACATCTGCCGTTAATTGAATGGACAAAACAACAAGTTCCCAATGGGGAAAAGACTGCTAAAGTTTTTTATAATGCCCGGGGCTGGGTAACACATATTTTAGGAAATGTCTGGGAATATACCTCACCGGGCGAGCATCCGTCATGGGGAGCTACCAACACATCAGCAGCCTGGTTATGTGAGCATTTATATAATCATTATTTATATACATTGGATAAAGGATATCTCGAAGATGTTTATCCGGTGATGAAAGGCGCCGCTCTTTTCTTCGTTGATATGCTTGTTGAAGATCCAAGGAATAAATATCTGGTTACTGCGCCAACCACTTCACCGGAGAATGGTTTTATTTTACCTAACGGGAACAGGGCAAATATATGTGCAGGCTCAACTATGGATAATCAGATCCTACGTGAATTATTTACCAATACTATTAGTGCAGCCGGAATATTGGGGATTGATGAAGATTTTGTTGAAGAGTTAAAAGTTAAACGTTCCCGTTTAATGCCTACAACAATTGGAAATGATGGACGGATCATGGAATGGTTGGAACCTTTCGTTGAAGCAGAACCACATCATCGTCATGTTTCCCATCTGTACGGGTTATATCCGGGTGATGAAATTTCCGTAAAAAGAACACCGGAGTTAGCCAAAGCGGCGCGCAAATCATTGGAAGCCCGTGGTGATCAAAGCACAGGATGGTCGATGGCCTGGAAGATGGCGTTTTGGGCAAGGTTACATGATGGGAATCATGCTTTTAAATTATTTGGAGATCTGTTAACTCCTTGTATGGAAAACAAAGGAGGCGGTACTTATCCGAATTTGTTTTGTGCGCATCCTCCTTTCCAGATTGACGGAAATTTTGGCGCATGCGCTGGTATAGCAGAAATGCTGATTCAATGCCAAACCGGAGAAATCGAATTGTTACCAGCCATTCCATCCGCATGGAAAAACGGAAGCTTCAAAGGATTAAAAGTCCGCGGGGGAGGAGAAGTTTCTGCCAAATGGGATGAAAGTCAACTAACGGAAGCAAGCCTCAGGGCATCCGTTAATGGAACTTATCATATCCGTCTACCGGAAAACTCAACGAATCTAAGTATTAAGATCAATAAAAAAGCGGTCTCTTTACCCATTATAGATGGTTTGTTAACTGTGGAATTGAATGAGAATGAAGAGTTATTATTGTTTTTTTGAATGGAAAGCCTTTATAATAACTGAGATACTATCATCAGATACTTATCCGAAAGTATCTATCACCTTCCACTGTTGCATATAACTTGTTGTTTATTAGGCTGTAATGAGTGGAAGGTCTTCTTCCACTCACATCCATATTCTATCACTCGGGATTTATCATTTTTATAAATGTAACTGATGCAAATCCTTAAAA
>DAMCDT010000256.1:0-6017 GCA_032058265.1 Tannerellaceae bacterium | reverse complement strand
GCGGTATGGACGGGACTCGAACCCGCGACCCCCTGCGTGACAGGCAGGTATTCTAACCAGCTGAACTACCACACCATTTTGTTTGTTTTTGTTGCTATTCCTCTGAATTGCGATGCAAAGATAGGGTGATTATTTGAATTTGCAAGAGTTTTGGATAAAAAAATATCATTGACCAGATAATTTTTCTATTTTTGTCTGCATAAATAAAAACTCAATATATGAAAAATACACCCATTGACTATAATATAGCAAAAGAAATAATTGACAGTTATAGTCTTCCAGACTTTGGTAAAGCTACTATACGTGAGGTTGTTGCAATCTCATCACAACTGGAGCAACAAACAAAAACTGAGTTTATTCACATGGAAATGGGAGTTCCCGGCCTTAAACCTTCACAAGTAGGGGTGAATGCTGAAATTAAAGCGTTGGAAAATGGAATTGCATCAATTTATCCTAATATAAATGGTACACCAGCGGTTAAAGAACAGGCTTCACGGTTTATAAAGGCATTTATAAATGTAGATATTGATCCGGAATGTTGTGTTCCTGTCACCGGTTCCATGCAGGGAACATACGCTTCTTTTTTGACATGTGGACAGTGTACACCCGGAAAAAATACCATTCTTTTTATCGATCCTGGGTTTCCGGTTCAGAAACAGCAGATAACCGTAATGGGATATGAATATGAATCCTTCGATGTTTACGAGTACAGGGGTGAGAAACTACGGTCTAAATTGGAAGAATATCTCAGTAAAGGCACTATTGCGGCGATGATCTACTCCAACCCTAACAATCCTGCCTGGTTTTGTCTGACGGAAGAAGAATTAAAAATAATAGGAGAAACAGCTAATAAATATGACGTAATAGTTATTGAAGACCTGGCCTATTTTGCTATGGACTTCCGTAAAGAACTGGGGAAACCGTTCCAACCTCCTTACCAGTCGACAGTCGCCCATTATACTGACAATTATATTATGCAGATATCAGGCTCTAAAGCTTTTAGTTATGCAGGGCAACGTATCGGAGTAACGGCTATCTCCAATAAATTATATCATCGTACCTATGAAGGACTAACCCAAAAATATGGTGGAGGAACGTTCGGTACAGTATATATACACCGCGTATTATATGCATTATCATCAGGTACAAGCCATTCGGCACAATTTGCATTAGCAGCCATGTTCAAGGCAGCTTCAGACGGTACATTTGATTTTATATCGGAAGTAAAGGAATATGGTTTGCGTGCTAGTAAATTAAAAAAGATATTTACAGACTACGGTTTCCGTATTGTTTATGACCACGATCTGGATGAACCGATTGCCGATGGCTTTTATTTTACGATAGCTTATCCGGGAATGACCGGCAGTGAATTAATGGAAGAACTTATTTATTACGGAATAAGCGCCATTTCGTTAAGTACAACAGGAAGCAATCAGGAAGGATTGCGCGCATGTACATCGTTTATTAAAGATCACCAATATGCTTTATTAGAAGAACGGTTGAAGCTGTTCAGGGAAAATAATCCCCGGTAACGAAGTTATTAATAAGATGTAAATTTTAAATAATTGCATAATTTTAAAAGATTTTAATTTTGTTATTTTAAAATAAAAGCTATATATTGTGATGAATTAATCGTTTACTCCTTACAATCATGGCTGAGCACAACAACATTTTTAAAATTAAACACAACAATCTGCTCCCCAAAAAAGGTAGTATTTTAATATCAGAGCCTTTCATACAAGACGTTTATTTTCAACGTTCTGTCATTTTATTGGTAGAACACGACCCTGAAGGATCAATGGGTTTCGTACTAAACAAGAAAACAAATTTGATGATTAATGATTTTTTCTCTGACTTGGAAAAATTATCTGATATTCCTATCTACTTAGGTGGACCTGTTAGTTCCAACAGATTATTTTTTATTCACACATTAGGCGATATCGTGCCCGACTCCGTACGAATAAAAGATGATCTTTATTTTGATGGTGACTTCGATATATTAAAGCAATATATCGTCGATGGAAACCCAATTAAGGGAAAAGTTAAGTTCTTTCTTGGATATTCAGGATGGAAAAAAGGGCAATTAGGAACCGAAATCGAAAGTGATTCATGGATGGTAAGTCATTTGCTATCCGACAACGTCATGCTTGCCGACGGTGAATCATATTGGAAAAATTCTTTAAAAACATTAGGGAATAAATACAAAGCCTGGATCAATTTCCCGAAAGATCCGTATATGAACTAACAACAAACCCTTAACAAACTCTACGTTCTAATAAAAAGAAAAGGCTGCTTCCATCCGGAAACAGCCTTTCTGATATGATCGAATTCAAATATTATTTATTGATTCATCTTAGCTTCGATCGCTTCAAACTCAGCGCTCATATTCAAATTGTAATAAATACCTCTTAAAGCAATCATAGCATCTCTGTCTTCCGGAGTAGTTTCATGCACTTTTTGGAAATATGGAAGTGCTTTCTTGAAAAGATCTTTTGCTTTATTAGCTTCTTCCTGATACAATTTGGTATCGTTTATCATATTAGCTTCACCAAGTTTGTTAACTCCCTGGTTGTAATATATGCGACCGATATTTGACAAAGCGTCTGTAAAATTAGGATCTATCTCCAATGCTTTTAGGAAATACTTTTCAGCTTCTTCAGAATCTTTGATACCCGTTTCGTATACTCTACCCATTACATCATAAAGCTGAGCATTGTTAGGCTCTTGCGCGATAGCTGTATTCAAGTATTCTATAGCTTTTTCGTTTCTGTTAGAATAGATATAATTATTGATAAGACTCATTAGGAAATATTTTTCCTGTGGAAATTTTCTCAAACCTTCTTCTAACGTTTTTTCCAGGTTTACAGTATCCTTTACTTGTTCATATTCATAAGCAAGGTATTGATATATATCGTTACCTCTGTAATCATAGTTCTTTGCACGTTCCAATGCAGCAATTGCTAACTCAGAATTATTCAATTGAGTAGCGGCAACGGCTGCATAGAATTGAACAGTCATGTAATTAGAATCTCTTTCTGCGACCTTTTCGCCTGCAAACATGGGCAGGTCAGAAATCTTCAGGTACTGCTCAAAGCAATCGTATGCCTTCTGGTAATCTCTTTCGTCAAAGTAATAAGCGCCACCATTGATATAATAAATATGGTTTGCACTCAGGATACCTTTTATATCTTTCGTATGTTTAGGTTTCACTTTACCTTTTGCATCCGGCATTTGATCCAGCTCATAAGCTTTTTCAAAGTAAGGAAGAATGTTCATTAATGCAGAATACATTACAGGCTCGTTAGGTTGTTGTCCTAAAACCTGTTTCATTCTTTCAGCGCTGAACTGTTGATCTTCAATAAAACCGGCTACATACCATGTTTTAGCATCGTCTTTTGTTTCAGGGTTTTCCAGAGCTCCTTTAATCAAACCTCTGGCTTCGTCGTAATTAGCGTTATTGCCTTTAGCTATGCTTTGGGCTTCGTTTACAGCTTTTTTCTGGGCAAATGAAGCGGACGAGACAGCTATACATAATGCAACTACAAATAATACTCTTTTCATTTTAATTGTCATTTGAGATTAATATTCCTAATTTGTTTAAATTTATTCGTTTATTGGTTCAGTAGTATCATCGTCTACATCTTCCAATTCATCCAGATCGACGTTTATTTCCTCTTGGTTTATATTCTCGGTCTTAATCAATATGGCTTCGTTTTCTGCTCTTTCTTCCACATTCATTTCGTCTTCTTCCGATAATACTTTACATACAGAGGCAATTTCGTCATGACGTTTTTCAAGATTAATCAAGCGAACTCCCTGGGTTGCCCGACCGATAACATTCAGGTCAGCCATCTTCATGCGGATGGTAATACCAGACTTATTTATGATCATTATATCATTATCGTTCGTAACGTTTTTGATAGAAACGAGTTTTCCTGTCTTTTCAGTGATATTGATCGTCTTAACACCTTTTCCACCACGATTAGTTATACGGTAATCTTCAATATGTGAACGTTTACCATAGCCTTGTTCCGAAACCACCAGGATTGTTTCGGTTTCTTTATCTTTTACGGTGATCATACCGACTACTTCATCCGTAGGATCATTGTCTAAGGTCATACCTCTGACGCCGCTGGCTGTACGTCCCATCACGCGAACCGCACTTTCATGGAAACGGATAGCTCTACCGTTACGGTTAGCTATTATCACTTCATTATCACCGTTTGTCATCCGAACATCGATCAATCCGTCATCTTCACGTAATGTGATGGCATTCACACCATTTTGACGCGGACGTGAGTAAGCCTCCAATAATGTTTTCTTTATAACACCTTTACGTGTACAGAATAATAGATAATGTGAGTTGATGAATTCAATATCCGTCTTCAACCTCTTTACACGTATGAAAGCATTTACTTTATCATCCGGTTCGATGTTTAATAGATTTTGGATGGCACGGCCCTTTGCATTTTTAGCGCCTTCAGGAATTTCATAAACCTTCAGCCAATAACATTTACCTTTTGCAGTAAATATTAATAATGTAGCATGCATGGAAGCCGGGTAGATATATTCAACGAAATCTTCATCACGGGTTTCGGAACCTTTAGCCCCTACTCCGCCGCGGCCTTGTGCACGGAATTCCGACAATGGTGTACGTTTGATATATCCTAAATGTGAGATCGTAATGATCATTTCGTCATCGGCATAGAAATCTTCAGGATTCAGTTCTTCCGAGTTATAAACGATATCTGTCTTACGTTCGTCTCCGTATTTATTTTTGATTTCTTCCAACTCATCTTTTATAACCTGCATCAGCAGATCTTCATTCTCCAGGATTTCTTTCAAATGAGCGATAAGTTTGGCAATTTCGTCATATTCTGCACGAAGTTTGTCTTGTTCAAGTCCGGTTAACTGGCGCAAACGCATTTCAACGATTGCGCGAGCCTGCACGTCGGACAGTTCAAAACGGGAAATTAAGTTGGCAATTGCTTCCTGCGGGCTCTTGGAAGCTTTGATAATAGCAATTACTTCGTCAATATTATCGGAAGCAATGATCAAACCTTCTAAAATATGCGCTCTTTCTTCCGCTTTCTTCAGGTCGAACTTTGTCCGGCGGATAACCACTTCACGACGGTGATCGACAAAAGCGCCGATCATATCTTTCAGGTTCAACTGTTTCGGACGGCCGTTCACCAGCGCGATATTATTTACACTGAACGAAGATTGTAAAGCGGTCAGCTTATACAATTTATTCAGTACTACGCTCGAGTTGGCATCTCTTTTGATATCCACAACGATACGCATACCGTTACGGTCGGATTCGTCGTTTACATTTGAGATACCTTCAATACGTTTGTCGTTTACCAGATCGGCAATGTATTTAATTAATTCGGCTTTGTTTACCAGGTATGGAATCTCCGAAATAATTATCTTTTCATGATTGTTTTCAACTTCGATTTCTGCTTTTCCGCGAAGGACAATGCGTCCCCTACCCGTTTCAAAAGCATCTCTTACTCCGGCATAGCCATAAATGGTGGCACCTGTCGGGAAATCGGGAGCTTTGATGTAATGCATCAAGCCTTCTATATCTATCTCACCACGGGTGTCAATATAAGCAACGCAACCATCCAGTACTTCCGTCATATTATGCGGCGGCATATTGGTCGCCATACCTACGGCAATACCTGATCCGCCGTTTACCAGAAGATTAGGGATACGTGTAGGAAGAACGGTCGGTTCTTTCAATGTATCGTCGAAGTTCAACTGGAAATCTACCGTATCCTTGTCGATATCCCGAAGCATTTCTTCGGCCAACTTACTTAAACGGGCTTCCGTATAACGCATAGCCGCAGGGCTATCGCCGTCTACCGAGCCGAAGTTTCCTTGTCCATCTACTAATGGGTAACGCAACGACCATTTCTGGGCCATGCGTACCATTGAAAAATATACAGAAGAGTCACCATGAGGGTGGTATTTACCTAAAACTTCCCCAACTATTCTTGCAGATTTTTTATAAG
>DAMCDT010000255.1:0-6035 GCA_032058265.1 Tannerellaceae bacterium | reverse complement strand
AATGCCTATCCCACGCCAGTTTACATTCACTCTTAGAGTAGGATTATAATATTAAATAGATAATAAAAATGAAAATTAGAATAATAACATACTCACTATCAATCATAATGACACTTATTTTTGTGTCTTGTGATGATTTTTTATCAAAAGATCCTGATCCAAGGGCATCCCTTGACACTCCGCAAGCGGTAAGCGAATTGCTTGTATCTGCATATCCGGAAGTAACTTACTATCAATTCTTAGAAGTGATGTCGGATAATGCAGGAGATGTGAGGCTTTGGTACGAAAACGCAGTAAACACATCTGTTGAACAGGCTTATTGGTGGAGAAATGTAAACTCTTACAACCAAGATACTCCTTGGGGTTATTGGATGGCATGCTATGAAGCCATTGCTGCTGCAAACCATGCACTTGAAGCTATTGAAAAAATTAATGAAAAAGACAGAGACAACTTTAGAGCGCAAAGAGCCGAAGCATTGATATGCCGTGCATATTCGCACTTCATGCTTGTTAATATTTTTTCTAAAACCTACAATGCTAATACAGCTTCTACTGATTTAGGGGTTCCGTACGTTACCAAACCCGAAAAGGTAATTTTTGGAAAATATGACAGAGGTAACGTAGCCGATGTATATAAAAACATTGAAGCCGATTTGCAGGAAGGACTAAAAGACATAGCTCTTAATAGTTACTCGGTACCCAGATATCACTTTAACCCTGAAGCTACTTATGCTTTTGCAACACGTTACTATTTATTTAAAAACGAGCCTGATAGTGTAATCAAATACGCTGATTTATGTATAGGCACAAATCCGGCCAGTAAATTGAGAGATTTAAATGGCCCGAAATATAACGGTCAGGTTTACAAAGTAATCGAAGCAACTTATACAGATTCAGCCGAACCATGTAATCTGCTATTGGCAAGTACAGTATCAAGTTTTAGCAGAAGTCCGTTCCACAGGTATAAGCTTACCCCTAGAATCAAGTCGGAGATATACGATAGATCCGTTACCGGAGGAAGCCTTGTATATCCGTTTTATACTTACGCATTAGGAGACAGAACGATACATACTCCTAAATTCAAAGAATGGTTTAAACAAGAATCTGTAAATGCAAATTACGGACAAGCTTATATCATGTCGATATTATTTACTAATGACGAAGTATTGTTAAACAGGGCAGAAGCATATGTTATGAAAAACATGATAGCCGAAGCTTATAAAGATTTAAATACTTTTTATAGCAAACGCGTTGACAATTATAATTCCAGCCAACATGTTGTAAATCAAACAAAAGTTGACAATTTTGCGGCAGGCTTACCACAAGAACTGGATCCTTATTATGGAATTCCGGCTGCTAACATGAACCTTATGAAAGTAATAGTAGATACCAGACGTAAGGAGTTTATAATGGAAGGCCTAAGATGGTTTGACATAAAAAGGTTTAATTTTCAGATTGAACATTCGGATGTTGATAAACACACAGTAATTTTGGCAAAAGATAGTCCGCTACAACAGATACAAATACCATTGCAAGCCATAAGTTCGGGGCTTAAACCAAATCCTGGAAGAGATTAACATTAAAAAAACTTAGAGTAAAATGAAAACGATATTAAAATATTTATTAATAGCAGGATTCATCATTTCATTCGGTACAAGCTGTTCCGAAGACGATTTGGGTAAGTCGATAATTGATACATCGACACCCGAATTAAATGAAATAGATCAATATATAAGAAAAGTTTTTGTAAAACCATATAATATTGATGTTATATACCGTTGGGACGAAAGGGAAAACGATAAATACTACAATCTTACTCCTCCTAAAATGGAACTTGTTGAACCTATGCTAAGGGCAATCGATACAGCTTGGATTGAACCTTACGTTATTCACGGTGGAGAGTTTTTCTTCAAAACATATTGTCCAAAACAAATAAACATGGTAGGTAGTCCCGGAGTAAACAGCGACGGAACCATTACTCAAGGAACTGCCGAAGGTGGTATTAAAATTGTTTTATATCAGGTAAATGATTTCGACAGGAAAAATAAAACAATGCTTCTACGTTATTTTCACGTAATGCACCACGAATTCGGACATATACTTCATCAAAAGAAATTTTATGATGAAAAATACCAAAACATAACAGGCGGTTATATATCAGAATGGTATAGCAAATCTGATGATTATGCATGGCAAGAAGGTTTTATCACTCCTTATTCAATGTCGAGTCCTGATGAGGATTTTGTGGAAATAATAGCAACAATGCTTACGCATTCAAAAGCTGAATGGGATCAAATGCTTGCAGATATTGCAGCTAAAAGTTCTAAACATGCCGCCGGTGTAGAAAAAATAAGGGAGAAAGAAGCTATTGTTATCGATTACTTCAAAAATTCTTGGAAAATAGACATCTTCGCTCTTCAGGAAGAAATTTATAAACGAGTAACAAAGATTGTAAACGGTTAAAATAAGATGTTATTATGAAAAAATATTATATATTACTATTAACAATTTTAGCATTGGCATCATGTAAAAATGATGTCGATGAAATATGGGGAAAACTTCCTACCGAACGTGAAAAAGAAAAAAGGGATAAATTATCTCAAACTCTGATTTCGTCCGAGAATGGTTGGAAAGTATCGTATTATACCGACCCTCGTTTCTTTGGTGCATATAATTTCATCATGAAATTTGACGGCAAAAAAGTTCACATGCAAGGAGACGAACTTTTTCCTGGCGGTGTACACTCAAGCTTATACTCTGTAACTCCTATCCAAGGACCTACTCTTGTTTTTGATACTTACACCATCATATCTCAACTCGCAGATCCTATGATGTACGTTGCAGGAAGCGGATTGAACGGAGACAACGAATTTGTGTGGCATTCAACTGCACCAACAAACGATACTATTGTTTTCAAAGGTAAAAAATCAGGTTCAAGAATTGAATTTATAAAATTTGACGGTAATTGGAACGAATATTTCAATAATATAAAAACAATTACACAACAATATACTACCGGTACAATGGATCGCTTCTTTAAAGAAGTAGTTATGGAAGACGGTACTTCTCTTTTGCTTTGTGGTTACGATGCAACGAAAAGAACAATTAATCCGATTATTCCTATACGTCCTGATAGCATTGTACAAGTAGTGAACGGAGTTAACGTAACTGAGACAGGAATCACTTTCCACGATCCTATAGATTTCAATGGAAAAAAGATTCAAAACATTGGTTTTGATGCTGCCAGCGGAAATTTCAAGGTAACCGATCCGGGAATAAATGCTTTTATTCGACCTATCAGCGAACCAGAATTTGTTTTTACAAACGCTAATAAAGAAGTACTAAACAACGGAGAAATGTATCAGTTTGTAACATTAGATAGCCAATTATCCGAAATTGCAACCCGTATTGCAAATAAAATTGATAATTTCTATGGTCTTTATCTACATCCTCTCGGTGCAGCTTCAGGTCACTATATCACGTTCTTTTACATATCTCCTCAAGACGAATTGGAACTTGGTGCGTATGTAAAAATAAATACAACTAAAGATTCAAGGAGAAGTGATAGGTTATTAATAAAACCTCCTTTATCAATAACTGTAGGTGGAGATTTTGCTTCAGCAGTAAGAAGTGAATGTCTTGAATTTACAAGAGCAATTGTTGGTGAAGGACGACAAGGACGTAATTATATTGTTATTCCTCAGGAAGACGATAATTACCTACTTGGTTGTTCTGATGCAAATACCTCATTCTCGTTATCATTAGTAAGGTAAAAAGCGTTTTAAGCATATAATTATTAAACAGTATTAATTATGAAAAGAAAATTACTAAGTTCAATGTTTGCATTGTCTATGCTTATTCTAGGATCAGGAATAGCCATCGGGCAATCAAATGTTAAATCTTTAGAAGTTAGAACTTTGGACAAAAAGGTTGCATCTATTTCTAAAGTTGAATTAAAAGGCAAGAAAAAATCCGCTACAGGTCGATTAGAAGTTAATCTTACTAATAAATCTGTTAGTAAAAAAATGGTAGAAGCTACCACTGCTGTTGAAACTCCTTATTTTGAAGATTTTGAAAATCCTCCAGCCGGAATACAGTATTATGAACAAATATTACCAGGTTTAGGATGGACTGTAATATCCGGTGGTAAAGAAAAGGACATGTTTGTTTTTGATTATCAAGCTTCAGGATATGGCTATGATGGTAGTGATTTTTTCTTGTTTGGCCCCTATGATGATAATAATAAAAGAGATGAATGGGTTATTACACCAGGAGTAACATTAGAAGCCGGAAAAACATATAAATTCGAAATGTATGGTCTACTTCAAGGGTATGCCGGTGTTAAAGAGGAATTTAAAGTTGCTGTTGGAACAAGTAATACCGTTGCTGCAATGACAACAGTTGTAATTGACAAAACAGGAAGTAACGGTCAGGCAAATAAGGATTGGGTAAAATATTCAGGTAAATTTACTCCTACAACTGCCGGAACTTATTACTTCGGATTAAACTTCTGTAGTCCTAAAGGTGGAGATGCTGTTTTTTTTGACAATATTTTAATTGCCGATGAAAATTTTGCTTTTGCTCCAACAGGAACTATTTACACAAAAGGAGGATTATGGTCAGAAGATCCTGAAGGATCAGTTGTATTATTATCTGCCGGCCAACAACTTAGCCATACATTTTCAGCAACTCATGCAACAAGTTTTTCTTGGAGTTTTGATAACGATGCGTCAGCTTCTTCTACAACAGACAAAGAGGTTACTGTTTCTTATATGAATGAAGGTATACATAATGTTACACTTAACTTAACAGGAGAAGGCGGTAGTAAAGAGGTAAATGCAGATTTTGATATATTAAGACCATTTGGCTTTAACGAATCTGTGGGCAATATAAAACCTGCAGATAAAATTACAATTTATGGAGTTGATAATACCAACGGATATTTAGCTGGTCCAAATAGCATTTATGGGGTTATAGCTGAAAAGTACGAATTACCAAGCTACGAGGAAGTTCAACTTACAAGCTTAGTATTTTATGTTGGTGGTTCTCAAATTTCATCAGCTTCTAACCAAGCGCTACCATTTGAAGTGTATATTATTGCTGAAGATGAAAACGGAACCCCAGCAAATGGTGAAGTCTTAGCATACTTCAACTCATTGACTTATGGTGAATTGTTCGGTAGTGAATTTAATGAAGGATATGCAACGGGAATGGATTTCAGCCCGGTAAAAGTTACTGGATCCTTCTTTGTTGTTGTTGACTTTTCTGAATTTGTTGTAAGTGAAAATGACTTTATTGCTTTGCTTACATCTCAAGGAAGACCGTATTCAGATTGTTCCACATATGCGTTTTATAAATCTGCATGGACTCCGACTTCTAAAATATTTCAAGATAGCGAATTATCAACATGTATTTATCCAACTATAGAATGGCTGAATGACACTAGTGGTATTGAAGATGATAATATTAGTAATAGTGTGAAAGTATCAACTACAGAAAATGTTATTACAATAAAAGGAGCAGAAGGATTAAATACCTCAGTAACAACACTTGATGGTAAAGTTATTTATAATTCTTTAGCTACAGATAACGTTGAAGTTTCTGTTTCACAAGGTATCTATATTGTAAAAACAGGAGAAACTGTAACAAAAGTTATTGTAAGATAAGGAATAACCCTATAATACTCTAAAAAACTGTAAACTTTAAAGTTTACAGTTTTTTTTATCAATTTACTTTACTTATAAAATACTCCAATGTATTTAAAAGAAATTAAGAATGTTGATTTATCTTTTTAAACAGAATAGACAAATATAATTCGTCTATTTATATATAAGAATCGAATCATCAGATTATACATATAGAATTTATAAGACATTTAATCAAATTAAATAAGCGAGGAAAAGAGGCATAACCAAACAATCTCTTCTGAGTATTGCCGAGACCGGTGTCGACTTCATTTCCTCAGGTTCTGTAATATATGCTGCGGGTGTTAAAGATATGAGCCTGAAAGCGTTTTAATTAAAAACAGGTATTGG
>DAMCDT010000254.1:5090-6067 GCA_032058265.1 Tannerellaceae bacterium | reverse complement strand
ACACCTGCCAATAAAGCATCCCGAAGCGTGTTCTGCTGATACAAAAATCCAGGATTTGTTCCCGCTTCTACATTATACCAGGCGCCCCACTCGTCAATAATCAAACCTAATCTTTTTTCAGGATCGTATTGATCCATGATTGCGGTATGGCGCTCGATCAATTCCTCAATATGAGCAGCATTTTCGATCGTACGGAAATACTCGTTGTCATCGAATCCGGTCGCATTACCTTTATCTGTCCAGCTATTGGCAAACGTATAATAATGTAAAGAAAGTCCGCCCATCATGTGGCGTGGAATATTTTTCATCAGTGTATTGGTCCAACGATAATCATCCACATTCGGACCACCAGCAATCTTGATCAAACGGTTCTCACCGTAATTACGGCAATAGGTAGCATATCTACGATAGTTTTCAGCATAAAATTCAGAAGTCATATTACCACCACAACCCCAGTTTTCATTACCCACACCCCAGTATTGTACTTTCCAAGGCTTTTCACGGCCATTCTGCTTTCTTAGGTTGGCCATAGGGCTTTCACCGTCGAAAGTAATGTATTCAACCCATTTGGACATTTCTTCAACAGAGCCGCTACCCATATTTCCACAGATGTAAGGTTCGGTACCTAATTCTTCACATAAATTCAAAAATTCATGCGTACCGAAGCTATTATCTTCCGTAACACCTCCCCAATGGGTATTAACCATTTTAGGGCGTTGTTCACGAGGCCCGATACCATCCATCCAATGATATTCATCCGCAAAGCACCCTCCCGGCCAACGTAAGTTTGGTATTTGAATATGCTTTAATGCCGCGATGATATCATTACGTACGCCATTCGTATTAGGTATACTGGAGCCCTCTCCTACCCATAATCCACCATATATACATCTTCCTAAATGTTCGGAAAAATGACCGTAAATATGACGGCTGATCGTTTCAGTCCCTAAATCTGCATTGATTATAATATCAGCTTT
>DAMCDT010000254.1:0-5080 GCA_032058265.1 Tannerellaceae bacterium | reverse complement strand
CTGTTGGGCGCTAGAAAAAGATAAAGCTGCAAAAATTGAAAGAATACATAATAAATGTTGTCGTGTTCTCATAATTTATCTATAATGTGTTTCTGGTATGATTACGGTAGCAAATGTAAGTTTTACACTTTATGTGGTGGTGGATATTCTTACCTAAATGGTGGATAAAAGTGTATAAAATACTTTTCTTCTAAATTTGAATCAAAATAAAGCCTTGTTTATCTGATATTTAAGCAAACATAGTTTATTAAAATAAATTTCGCATTGTTATTGTATTTAATGACCTACATAAAATGTATAAATCATGTACATCACTTAAAAAGTATCGTACATCGTTTATGAATTGGACGCACGATAATTGGTTTATTAGTGGATTTATTCTACTTTTGAAACTCCATTGAAAGAAAAAATGTACTTTAAAGATATTATAGGACAACAAGAAGTTAAACACCGGTTGATTGAATCGGCTCAAAAGAATATCGTTCCCCACGCGCAGTTATTTTACGGAAAAGAGGGAGCTGGTACATTCCCTCTCGCATTAGCGTACGCACGCTATCTGAACTGTACGGACAGGAATGGCGAAGATGCCTGCGGGCACTGCCCTTCTTGTGTAAAATATAATGGATTAGCACATCCCGACTTACATTTTGTTTATCCCATTGTTGCAAAAAAAGAAAAGAAAAAGGAAGTTTCTGATGACTATCTTCCCGAATGGCGAAGCTTTTTACATAACCGAATTTATTTCGATATAGACGATTGGTTGGAACATATCGATGCGGGTAATTCGCAAGCGATCATTTATTCAAAGGAAAGCGATGAAATCGTAAGTAAGTTAAACCTTAGAATTTATGAGGCAACTTACCGGATTTTATTTGTGTGGCTTCCTGAGAAGATGCACCCCACCTGTGCCAATAAGCTGTTAAAAGTCATTGAGGAACCACCGGCAAACACCATTATCCTTATGGTGTCTGACGAGCCGGATCGTATATTAGGAACGATACTTTCCCGTACGCAGCAAATTAATATCCGCCCGATCCATTCCGAGGATATAGCAAGAGCTTTAATGGAAAAGGAGATGATTGAAAAGGATGATGCACAAGAAATTGCGCATCTGGCCGGAGGCAGTTACCTCAAAGCCTTAAAACTGATCAGTGTGGATGAAGAAAATGCCTTTTTCCTTGAACAGTTTATCGGGATGATGCGAAACTCATGGGGCAGGAATGTCAAAGGAATGAAAGCAAGCGCAGATGTTCTCGCCAGCATTGGGCGCGAACGTCAGAAAAACTTCCTTACTTATTGCCAGCACCTCATACGAGAAAATTTCATGAAACGTTTCCAAGCTGAAGAATTAAACTATATGAACCGGCAGGAAGCTTCGTTCGCTGTAAAATTTTCTCCATTTGTTAATGAAAGAAATGTCTTTGAATTAATGGAAGAACTGGCAAAGGCGGAACGACACATTATACAGAATGTGAATGCGAAAATGGTATTCTTTGATCTTTCATTACGGATTACTGTATTTATCCGACGATAACTCATACATTATATTATATACATAAAACTATTTATGGAAAGACGAAATTTTATTTTAAAAGCCGGTGCTGCAACAGCAATAGCAACCACCGGATTAATCACAGGTTGCAGCTCTTCCAATGAATTAAAGCCCGGTGAAGTATTACATACTGTAATATTCGATTTGAAATATCCAGTCGGTTCTCCGGAAGCGGAAAAGTTTTTGACTGACGGATATAACATCCTGACCAAAGTGCCCGGCGTACACGACTTTCAGGTATTCCGCCAGTGCAGTCCGAAGAATGATTATCAATATGGGTTCTATATGCGTTTCAATAATCAAGCCGACTTTGACAGTTATACGGCTAACCCTGATCATACAAAGTTTGTTGAAGAACGTTGGGATACGGAAGTTGTTCGTTTTCAGGAATCCGACTTTCAGGCCATCCGTTAAATACTTCTTAAACAATAATTGAAGATGTAAACCGTTTCTTTATATGTTTATATAAAGCACAATATCATGTATTCTAAAATACTTTCAATATTTATTATCCTGATCATTTGTACCGGTTGTAAAGGACAAGGCAACCAGTTATATGCCTCAGCAGAACCTATTCCAATCTATCGATTCGATAAAGATCTTTATCAATTAATACAATCAAAAGATACTATCCTGGAAAAACAATTGTTATCGAAATACCCCGAAATGTTGGAGGTGTTAGGAATGGGTGTATTCAATATGCAATCAACGGAAGCTCCGGGTTTCTTCGAACGTATCATTCGATACTATTTAGAACCTACATTAAACGGACTTTACCAGGATGCTATTACATTATATAATACAATAGAGGATATCGAACAACAATTGGGAAGTGGTTTTGCTTACCTGCAGGATCATTTTCCAACCATGCAAATGCCTAAAGTATATATGCATGTTTCAGGATTAAACCAGAATGTTTTGGTAGCTGAAGGCCTTTTATCAATCTCTATCGATAAATATATGGGAAAAGATTACCCTCTTTACCAGGAATTCTTTTATGATTATCAGCGGGTAAAGATGCAACCATCCTATATTGTGCCTGATTATTTATCGGGGTGGTTATTATCGGAGTTTCCTTTTTCCGGTAAAGAAAACGTATTATTAGACCGTATGATATATGAAGGTAAGATAAAATACTTAGTAGCACAAGCTTTACCTGACAAAACTGCTGAAGAGTTATTGGGATACAGTAAGGAAACATTGGATTGGTGTAAAGCAAACGAAGGTGAACTGTGGAAAGCAATCATAGAACGGAAACATCTATATACTCCGGATTATATGGTAACCACTAAATATTTTGAGGAAGCACCTAACAATCCTCTATCGCAAGAAGCTCCCGGTAATTTAGGAATATGGTTAGGCTGGCGGATCGTTGAAAAATATATGAAAGAAACCAACGCAACACCAGACGCACTAATGAAACAAAATGACGCTCAGGAAATATTGACCGGATCAAAATATAAACCTCTATAAACAAAATCCGCCTTATTCTCACGAACAAGACGGACAAATCTAATCTAACTTAATTCTAATACCATGAAAAACACTATATCTCTATAACATAATTGAGTAGAAAAAGTTCAATTATTTATTTACAGTTGTTTTTCTAGTAGTTTTTTTCTTTAATTGTTCAATCTGTTTTTGTAGTTCGTTGATCTCATCTCCTTGATTCCTGATTGTTGTTAACAGCGCGCCTAATTCTTCATTTTCAATAGATGAAGGATATTGCGATTCTACACGGAATATAAAATCAGACAATACATTCATATAATTGTTGAATGCGTCATAAGGATTATCATACGGGCTAAATCCTCTTTCTCCCGGATGTTTTGTATTCATATAATAAAAATGGTCGCTGCTTTGAAGGTAATTCCAATCCTGCCGTATTCGTTTATCATCTAATAAACGTACCCGTTCACTTATTCTATTGATCTTGCTGAATGCTTCCTGCTGCAAAACGTTTCCTAACCACGAACTGCAATCTTTTTCTTCGTCAACCCATGACATAGGAAAAGGAACGGAAATAGCTCCTACAGGTTTCATTAAGGTAAAAACCTCAGATGGTAATGAAAAGCCTATTCCTTTCTCTGCAGCAAAACGTGGTAAGGCCCTGAAGAAATCGAATATGCCCGATTCTGCCGGATGGAAAGAACCTAATACATCATAGTTCATAAACAAATTAATAATTTGTTCTTCTTCCGGTGTTGAAGCTATCCATGACATGTATTTATCTGCAGTCAACGGATATTCGCTCCAGCTATAATTATTGAAACGTATAGACAAGTCTTCACTGAAACGGTCGTTCTTAAGTAATAATTTGAGTTGAGGCTGTGAGATAGACGTATAAACATAATTAGGGCTTTTCCATCCGAGTACATGCTTGGCTCCTTCCGTGAGCATACCTTTATATCCTAATTTATAAACAATATCCGAAATTTCATCCGAATAAATCAATTCAGTATTACGGAACACTTTGGGCTTCACCCCAAAAGTTGAATAGATTTTATCTTTATGTTGCTTAACCTGGTCTTTGAATTCTTCATGATCACCTAACGAAGATAACGAATGAGCGTAGGTTTCCGTTAAAAACTCTACATTTCCTGTCTTCGCCAATTCCCTGAAACCATCCAATACTTCCGGTGTATAGATCTCCATCTGTTCCAAAGCTGTTCCGGAAATGGAAAATGCTGCTTTAAACTTGCCTCCGCTCGACTTGATAAGATCGAGCATAAGCCTGTTGGCTGGAATATAACAACGTTCTGCAATCCGGCGGATTATATCTTCATTTTGAAAATCATCGTAATAATAATGATCGTTCCCTATATCGAAAAAGCGATATCTTTTTAAGCGGAACGGTTGATGTATTTGGAAATAAAAACAAATTGTCTTCATAATATTTTGATTTTAATTATTATCTGTTAAGTAACTGATCATATATCCGGCGCACCTTTTGTCCGGCATATTCCCATTTAATATTGTCAACTTCTTTTTTACCTTCTTCCTTCAGGAACTCATGCATAGCAGGATATGTAATGATCGAATACATGGCATCCGCCATTGCCTCGATATCCCAATAATCAACCTTAACTGCATAGTCTAATATTTCCGCGCAACCCGATTGTTTGGATATAATAGACGGCACACCACATTGCATAGCTTCCAAAGGTGAAATACCGAACGGCTCCGATACGGAAGGCATGACATATACATCACTCGATTTCAGTACTTCATATACCTGTTTACCTTTCATAAACCCTGTAAAATGGAAGCGGTCTGATATATCACGTGCAGCGGCTAAACGGATCATTTGGTCTAACATATCACCACTACCGGCCATTATAAACCGTGCGTTCGGAGCTTTAGCCAATACCTTTGCTGCTGCCTCCACAAAATATTCCGGTCCCTTTTGCATAGTAATGCGCCCAAGGAATGTAATAACTTTATCTTTTACACCACGCTTATCCTGAATAGCCAATATTTCTGGCGTCAGAGGTTCAACAGCATTATGCACCGTAGTTACTTTAGACG
>DAMCDT010000253.1:803-6070 GCA_032058265.1 Tannerellaceae bacterium | reverse complement strand
GTGAACTATAACAAATAAATTCACCGTATATGTTTAACTATAACGAGACCAATGTCAATGCCACTTGAAAATTAGCTCTGTTTTCTTCCGGATTCCACATGCTGAGAATAGATACGGGAATCGTGTAGTTGCCAAGGATAATATTTCTCGAAATTTTTAAATTGACTTCTATAATACCTGGATGTTTCCCGTAAAAATGGGCGTTGTCTCCTCCCTCTTTTAAAGCAAATGCACCACCAATCCCCAGGTCTACCCGCCAATTATCCTTTTTGTAGACAGGGTATTCGGCATAATAATAGCTTGAATACTTATTGGATGTATTGGATATATTTCTATCTCGACCAAACAGAATAGTAGACCAGGATATTAACAACGGATATTTTCCTTGAAATCGGTAAGAAGCAAGAGCGTCAAGAAATCGACCTGTTTCGTGTGCACTATAGTTGAAGAACTCTTTGTTGTTGTATGCCGCACCATCCGAAAAATTATGGGTATCACAAAATGAGAGAGAAAATCCATTATGGCTATATGAGGCATAATAATTAAACTCTTTATATGTTCCAGCAGTGTTCGTTCCTCCCCATAGTCCAATTTTGAAATGGCTTTTTACATCAGTAATGCTTATGTTCGAAATGACTACGAGTCCATTGGCCACCTGAATACCTCGCCATAAATGCATATTCTGAATATCGGTATTAAAATGGACTTGCGCATGGATGCTTATGGGCAAGAGTAAACATAAAAGCAATATCGTTTTACTCATGGTTAACAAGTTTTTTTATCAAAGAAAAATGGCAGTTTCTCTTAAATGGAAAGAAAGTAATACAAAACAAAGAGAAACTGCCACAATAACATAAACGCCTATTTGTCCCTTAAAGCAGATAATTCCTTCATGTTGCTTTTCAGGCTTTTGTAAATTGACCGGTATAATTTATAATAACTGTCGTAAATAGGCTGATTTACGGAGTTTGGGTATATTTTTTCGTCAAACACCTGCCATTCTTTAACGTTTTCATATGTTAGAAGCCCTGTGCCTATTCCGGCTAGAATAACATCTCCCATATTGGCTTCCACATCGTATTTCGGACAAACAATGGGGTAGCCTGTTACATCTGCAAAGATTTGTCTACATAGTTTTGACTTCATCAAACCTCCTGCCAGATAAATATATTCACCTAAATCTTTTCCGGTACTTTCCATTGCGTGTCGTAATGAATAGGCTACTGCTTCTAAAAAGGCACGATAGACATGTCCTTTAGTGTGTGCTAAAGACAATCCAAATATCACACCTTTAGCATCGGAATCCCATAGTGGAGCACGTTCGCCCATAAAATAGGGCAATACAATCAATCCCTCACTTCCAACAGGTATGGTTTCAGCCTGTTGGTTTAATTGATTATAAGCATCCATACCGCCGTTATTTTGAATAACCAACTCTTCTTGTCCAAAAGTGTCGCGAAACCATTTGACGATTGCTCCGGCTGTAGCTGCTCCTCCAAAATTGTATGAGAGTTCTTTTGCTTTATATAAATAGGGCCAGATGATCAGGTTTTCGCCTCGTACTTTCGTGTCGGAAATCAAAGCTGCACACATGGAACTACCCAGAGTCGCCGCATAAACTCCCTCTTCAAGAATTCCCAAACCAATATTCGCTGCACCACAATCAACACCTCCCGAGCAAACCGGCATTCCCTCTTCCAGCCCTAATTCATTTGCGACTTCGGATGTAAGTCCGCCTACGATATCGGTTGACTCCAGAATAGCCTCCGGCATCATTTCTTTCGGGATACCCATTTCATCTAATAATTCATTAGACCAGGAACGTGTGTTCATGTCAAAAATACCACCTATATTCCCGGCGGAAGAATAATCTGTTGCGACTTTCCCTGTCAAATGGTATATGACATAATCCTTTGGAGGGAGAAAAAGCTTTATCTTTTTCCAGTTTTCGGGTTCATTGTTTTTTATCCAAAGCATCTTGGTAAAACCATAATATGGGTCTGAACCATTGTGTGTGATGGTTTTCAGTTTCTTTTCCCCAATAGTTTTCAGCGCCCATTCACTCTCTTTCCCGGCTCTTCTATCCATCCATATCAGACAGGGCCGAACTGATTTCATGTTTTTATCCAAGGGCACACCCGAGCCTCCATATAGGCCACTGATACAAATTGCTTTTATGTCTTTCTGTTTTATTCCTGATTTTTTTACAGTATGGGCTATTGTCTTTTTAGTCGCTTCCAACCATACCTCTGCCCATTGTTCCGCCCACAGCGGCTTTGGCGTAAGCACATTGTATTCTTGCGAATCACAGCTTATCAATTCCCCCTTCAAGTTCATCAGTATTGTTTTAACTCCTGATGTGCCTATATCTGTACCTAATAAATATTTCATAACTATTCTCTCCTTTTAAATTAAAAACAAGTAAAAGCACCATCAATAATAAAGTCTGATCCTGTAGTGAACGAACTTACGTCGCTTGCTAAATAGAGAGCTATTCCCTGCAGTTCTTCGGGTTTACCTAAACGGTGCAGGGGTGCCATTTCGTTCCATTTTTCAATCAACGGAATCAGGCTGGGAGAGTTAAGCGTCAGTTCAGTACCGATATAACCGGGACTGATGGAATTCACCCGAATGTTTTTATCAGCCCACTCAATAGCCAGTGATTTTGTTAACTGAATAACACCCGCTTTTGATGCATTGTATGAGCATTGAGGCTGAGGTACATTAACAATATGTGCCGACATAGAGGCAGTATTTATAATTGATCCTCCTGTTCCTTGCCTTATCATTTGTTTTCCTGCGGCTTGGGCTGTAAGGAAAACACCGGTTAGATTGATGCTTATCACTTTTTGCCATTGTTCATAAGTCATATCAGAGGCAGGAACATTGAGGCAAATGCCCGCGTTACAAAAAGCGATATCAATTTTCCCGAATTCTTTTACGATGGTGGCGATTGTTTGGTCGACATCGTTCGGTTTTGTTAAGTCTGCTTTCACAGCTGTAACACGGGTACCATTCGCCTGTAATTCCAAGGCTGTTTTTTTCGACTCTTCGAGATCAATATCTACTATGGCTACGTCAGCGCCTGCTTCTGTCAATGCAGTTGCGATACTTTTACCGATTCCTCTTGCTCCTCCGGTAACGAATGCAACTTTCCCGTTTAATCTAAATCTTTCTAAAATGCTCATATCTTTTGATATTAAATTGATGAATAATATGTTATATGTATGAATTCTTATTTATTGTATGCCGGTTTCTTCCGGCAGTTTTGCATTGCTTTCATCTTCAATCGGGGTGATATACTTTGTAAGGATCGCACTAAGTATGTACAGTCCAAAAAACACCCAAATAATGCCGCCACTTCCGATAATACTAAACAATAATCCCACTATAGCCGGACCAACGAATACAGGTAATCCGGCGCCTAAATTCAGAATGGCAACAGCCGACCCTTTTTCTTCTTTAACCAGTGAAGGAACTAAAGCACTTAATGGTACATATCCTGCTAAAGAAACTCCCCATAAAATACCGCAAAACATCACGACATACAGGTTACCTGAAAATTGAGGGGCATAATAAAACAACACTACGCTGACAGCTGCACTAATGGCTCCAAACCAAATGATTGTTTTCTGCCAGCCAATACGATCACCGACAATTCCATAAATCAGATTGAAAGCTATATTTGCCGTGAAAATAGCACCCCAGATATAAAGCCATTCATTCAGGCTAAAACCAAACTCCATCAGGTACATCGGCATGAATACAGGAAAGGCAAATTGGGGAGTAGTGTTGATTGTCCGGACTATTCCGCCTAAAAGAACTTTAGGCTCCTTTTTCAAAATGGTAAAACCTTTAGCCAATTCTTTAATTTTTGATTGTCCGCTGGAAGACTTGATTTTTTGGTCGTAAGGATTCAATAATAGTGCGAAAACGGCTCCAATCAAAGCAAACAGGATAGCGGTCCATAATAGAGATATAGGTCCTATTTTATGTATCACGTAGCTGGCATAATATGTTCCTAACACATTTAGGCCTCCGGTAAAAACAAACCAAAACCAACCTTGTGCCGAACTTAGCTGCTTTTTAGGCGTTTTATACGCAATCCAAACCATGAAAGTATAAGCGAATAATGGATAGCCTAAACCTTTAAATCCATAGGTGATAAGCATAACGGGATAATTAATTTCCGGCATACCTAACCCGGCAAATCCCGCAACACTGATACAATAGAGTAATAAGCCAATAGCCATCGTTTTTCGTACGCCATAGGTATCAGCCATTACTCCGGAAAGCCACGATGCCAGGGCAATAGCTATGCCATAGACAGTAAATAGCATGGCTGACATCTCTATAGACAGTCCGTTGTCTACCAAGTAAGGGCTTAGCCAGCCTTGTTCAACGCCATCCCCCATCATAAAAATGAGAATGCCCACGTACCCCCACAACAAAGAGCGAGACAGTCCAATTCTTTCAAAAACAGTTACATCTTTCATTATTTCATGGTATTAATCGATAATCTTGTCTTATTTAAGTGGAAGCAAACATAGAAAAGACAAATCTCAAAATACCAGCATGTTAAAGAAATAGTTGTGGCAACGTTTGCGGCAACGTTTGCATTTTATGACAACGTTGTCAATCCAACTCTTTTTTGATTCAGTAAAGCAGATTATTTCGTATATTTGTAATTACAATCCCATAATCAATCAGTATTCTATGGCATACGCTACAATTAAAGATATAGCTAAAGAACTGGGTATTTCAGTATCCACAGTTTCACGAGCACTCCGTGGGGAATATAATGTAAAGCAAGAAACGCGGGATCGTGTGATGGCAGTGGCTGATCGATTAGGCTATACTCCCGATTTGTCTGCTGTAGGACTGCGTCGTAGCAGAACTTACACCATTGGGATTATCGTACCGGAGATGGTTACACCTTTTTTTATCACAATCATTAATATCATACAGAGTGAATTAAAAGGAAAAGGTTATAAATTGATTATTGCTCAATCGCAGGAAGATCCTGAAATCGAACGCAGCAACCTTTTGTTGATGGAAGAATATAGGGTGGAAGGTATTATTTTAAGTGTTTGCCATCTGAACAAAAATAATGAAGTCTATTCGCGTTTACAACAAAAAGGTATTCAATTGGTGTTTTTTGATAGGGTACCAACCATTGAAGGCACTAAAGTTATTATTAATGACAGTGTAAAAGCCTTTTTCTTAGTAGAACATCTTATACGATCAGGTAAAAAGAAAATACTGCA
>DAMCDT010000253.1:0-793 GCA_032058265.1 Tannerellaceae bacterium | reverse complement strand
ATCGTAAAAGGGCCTATATAGAAGCCTTGAAAAAATTCAAGATAGAATATGATCCGCAATTGGTTGTCGAAGCCGGAATTTCAATAGATGACGGCGAACGGGCCATACGGAAAATAGTTGAAGAAGATAAAGTCGAATTTGATGCTATTTTTAGCTTTACCGACACTTTGGCTATCGGGGCGAAAAACTATTTGCAGACACACAAGTATAAAATACCGGAAGATGTTGCTTTAGCCGGATTTTCCGGTTCACTCTTATCTACCATTATTCAACCTCAATTAACCACAGTAGAGCAACCTTTAAAAGAGATGGCAAAAGAGGTTGCGAATCTTCTTTTGAGCAAAATTGAAAAACCAAATCAGAAGGAACATACAATTATACTGGATGCAGAAATAAAATACAGAGCCTCCACAGAAGGGGAGCAGGTTTTAACAGCCATGCCAGATAGGGATTCAGATTAATATTGTAAAATATCTAATTGCTATCTATAATACCGCTTCTCTTTAAATTCTTGATTGATTTTGCAAACGTCACAACGCATAAGCCGGGTGAAAATTATCTTCTAACAACTGATAGATTTCAGATTCTTTATAGATAATCTTTCCGTTTAACTTGTAATATGGTATTTTACCGACTTGCCGATATCGCTTGAGGGTGCGCCGATCGACATGCAATAATTCAGCCAAATCGGCATCGGTTAGAAACTTTTCATTTAATAAAGAATTCCTGAACGAGGTGTCGAATTTATCAAATTCGTCAATGACTTGTTGTAGTGAAACTGTCAGATTTCGAA
>DAMCDT010000252.1:2754-6092 GCA_032058265.1 Tannerellaceae bacterium | reverse complement strand
AATTCTTTGATCTGGTTCTTTTTCAGGAATAAATTATCCAGCGCTTTCAGGTAATTATCCAGGTTATGGATATCGGAACCGCAAAAATCATATAAGCCCTGATCCAGTAATAAAAAAGAATAATGGGCAGCCCGTTTGCCATAATAGCCGGATAAAGAAAGTAAATTAAGTTGTAATTTATATCCTTTTTCTTTTAATTGCTTATGATAATGCTCGTCCATATAGACGTATCGTTCCGGATGAGCTAAAATGGGTATATATCCTTCAAGCGTCAGCCCATATAAGATGTTTTCCATGTCCGGGGGAGGAGATAGATAGGAAGTTTCCACCAACACATGTTTATTCGCCATCGTCATAAGCCCCTTTTTAACCACGGAGGCAAAACTGGCATCCATCATATACTCGGCAGCCAGGCGTAATTCCAATCCGTCAGGAGCATTTTTCTTAAATGCTGAAAACTTCTCATGCAGGATCTCCGGTGTATTTTCATTCATCTCCATCATTACATGGGGAGTCAGGTAGATATGTTTCACACCTATTTTCCCGAGAGCCTCTAAAGCGTTTATGGAATCTTCAACGTTTTGGAATCCGTCATCTACACCGGGAAGCAGATGTGTATGCACATCTGTCATCCCCATGAGAAGCTTTGTCTTACGAATATTAGTTTTTTTGTTAAATCCGAACATCTTTATTCATCACTTCCGTATCCATACGTATGTCCATAGCCATAACTACCATAGCCGTAACCCGAATATTTATAATCGACGGCATTCAGTACGATTGACATATTATTTAATTTCTTCTGCTGATATAACTTCTCTAATTCAGGTAATTGCCGTTTATCCATATTCCCTGCCCGCACCACATAGATCGTCAGGTCGGCAATCCGGTTTACGATGGCTGCGTCGGCCACTACCCCTGAAGGAACATTATCCACAATGATGTAATGATAATATTTTCTCAATACCTCCATCATTTCTTCCAAGCGTTCACTCAATAATAATTCTGCCGGGTTGGGAGGAACAGGCCCCGCATAAATAACATCCAATCCTTCAATTTTATCGCTTTTATTGATGATATTACCTAATTGGGTTACTTTACCTGATAAAAAGTTTGTGACTCCGGCATCGGTTTTAGTTCCGCCCATTCTTGAAGATAAGGTTCCTTTACGGATATCCAGGTCTAGCAGCAGTACTTTCTTCCCGGTTAAGGCAATGCTCATAGCAAGGTTGGTAGATACAAACGTTTTTCCCGAACCGGGATTAGCGGATGTAAACATGATCACTTTCATATCTTTCGCCTTTACACGCATAAAGTCCATATTCGTGCGTATAATACGGAAAGCTTCCGAAACCGAATCACGCCCGTTTTCTTTAACAACAATCTCGCTGTCATTCTTTTTATCGCGTAAAGGGATATCCCCTAAAAATGGAATAGACACTACATCTTCCACATCTTTCCGGTTTCGAACTTTGGTATTCAATACGTTCTGCAACCAAAGTCCTCCCCCGGGGATTGCAATTCCCAGAATAAGAGCGACTAAGGCAATAATACTGGTTCGGGGAGCGACCGGATAATCGTCTCCACTAGCCGGGTCGATAATACGCGCGCTATTTTCCGTCATCGCTTGCGACAAGGCATTTTCTTCGCGTTTGTTAAGCAGGTAAAGATATAATTCTTCCTTAATTTTCTGTTGACGTTCGATCGTTAATACTTCTTTTTGCTGGGTAGGAACGGCCGAAATACGTTGTACGGTCTGGTGCTCGCGTGCCTTTACATTCCGGATCTTTATATCCAGCCCCACCAATAGATTGTCTATCGCCCTGACGATCGTCTGCTTCATGGCGCTCAATGAATTGTTGAGGTCCATTACCACAGGGTTCCGGGCGCTACTATTGCTGATCAAACGATCCCTTTTCAATAGCGTTGTATTGTATTCCGTAATTAATCCTTCGATATTTGCATCCGTAATGCCGGTATTAGCCGGGATCAGGTCGGAACTCCGGGCCGGATTGGCCAGGTAATCCCGGATGTAACCTACCAATGTCTTTTGATTCTGTAATTCCAGTTCTTCTTTTCCGTACTGGCTGGTCTCGCTCAGATAAATACCAGTTTCCGACCGGATATCCGTAAGGCCTTGCGAACGTTTATAAACTTCTATATCCGTATCGACGTTACCCAGTTCTTTTTCAATAATGATCAACCGTTCGTTGATGAACTCGGAAGTATTGATCATGATCTGGTTCTTATCATCGATAGCGTCTTCATTATAAATGGCTATCAGGGTATTAAGTACATCCTCGGCGCGTGGAATGGATACATCTTTCAGAGAGAGGTTCACTATCGTGGCCTGCTTGTTGGCCAGGCCGACACCAATTTCCCGTGAATAGTCCAGAACAACCTTTTTCAGGTCTTTTTTAGTGACTTTGATAGAAGATTTAAAATATTCGTCTGTATAATATAACGTGGGAGTGACCAGTATCCTTCCTAATCCGGTTTCAACCGTATCGTTAAGAATAACCGTTTCATTCAGCTTAATATCCTTTCCATCATCTTCGCCGGAGTAATCGGATAGTTTTACTTCTTTTTCCGATAAGGGGGTTGCTTTTAACGAAAAAGCCTGGCGTTCTTCAACATCCAGAAATTGTATTTTGATTGGCGACTGGGTATATAATTCTATTGTCCGCAATCCTTTCTTTTTGGTATAACTGATATCCAGATGCAAACGTGAGGCCACATTTTTCATCAATTCTTTCGATTTAAAAACCAATATTTCATTTTCAACATTGCGTTTCATATTGAACATATCCAGTTCTCCGAAAACTGCCGATTCACTCACACCCCCTCCTTTCGACTCATCTTTGATCAATACGGTGGCCGTACGTGTATACACCTTAGGCGCCCATAAAATATAAAGGAGTGCAATCGTCAGGCAAACGGCTAAAGACAAAACAAACCATTTCCAGTTAACTTTTACAACGTGGATAATCTCACTCAATGAAAACTCGTTTTCATCTTCTTCCATCTGGTTAAATTGATTCAGATTCTGATCCATGAATAATTTATTTGAGGATGTTTACAATAAGGGCGGCAACAGAGGCAAGTATGGATGTGGCGGATAACCAAACACTCACAGAGTTGTTCTGGTTTATGCTACTTTGACCGGCCCGCGCCTTATTCGGTTCTACATACACAATATCATTTTGTTGCAGATAATAACAGGGGGATTGAAAAATATCGGCTGAACGAAGGTCGTGGAATAAGATCGTACGTTTGCCGTCGAATTCCCGGATAACCGCAACCCTGTCACGTTTTCCGTAAATAGTCAGGTCGCCCGC
>DAMCDT010000252.1:0-2744 GCA_032058265.1 Tannerellaceae bacterium | reverse complement strand
ACGCTTCCAGAAGGGTGATCCTGTCACTTGTAATGGTAAATGATCCCGGGCGGTTTACTTCACCCATTACGGAAACCTTAAAATTCAGGAACTGGATCGTAACGATCGGGTCTTTTATCAGGTCTTCATCGATCAGACGGTTTTTTATCAGGTTAGTCACCTCCATACGGGTTAGCCCGGCCACTTTGATTTTACCTAATATAGGGAAATCGATATTTCCTTCCGGATCGACTAAATATCCCAATACCCGTTGTTGGGGAGCCGCTTGCGTACCTAACTGATAACTAACCATAGGCATATTGAAAGGCAGCGCCAGTTCCGGGTCTTTACTGTTTATCATAATAGCCAGCAAATCATCCTGATGGATAATGATCTCGTAATTCTGTTCGATTACTTGTTGCTTCAACGGGACTACATCCTGCAGGTAAACTACTTCCTGAGGTGATGCGCAACCGGAAAGAATTAAAATACTTATCAATGAGAATAGAGTTAAATACTTTTTCACGTTTATTTTATTTTATGATTAGAACCGTTTCATTATGTGAGGGTGCAAAAATAATAAAAAGAAATCGGATTTACCACCAAGTTACAGAACGTTTTAAATATCCGGGGCTTCATTCTCTTTCTTTTACAAAAAAGACGTTCCCTTTCATCGTACGGCGACATGGGATCTGGTGTTTCGTAAGAATACGGCTGAAATGGCGGATAGACAATTGTGATAATTTAATTTTCCCCCGTTTTTGCAACCGGTTGATAATCTCGATAGCCAGTAATGCTTCCTGCCCTTCTTCATCCGGATCCGCCGGATCAAAATAACGCAGTAACAGTTGCTCCTCGGCCGGTACCAGTTGGAATGCACGGTTGTCATCCACGATAAACCGCTCCTCATCTTTATCAAACCAATAGCGTTCGCCCTGTTGTAAGGCATATACCGCCTGCGCAAACGCCTGATCTATATCTATAGTTTGGCCGGTATCTATTTGTCCATCGATTTCCACGCACAAAAAGCGGCGGCTGCCGGTAGGATCGGTAAGCAAATCAAAATTATTGCAGGTAGCAATAAATACGCCATACCGTTTAATGAGTTGAGTACTGCTTTTATAAGGACGGCGGATGTTAATCTCCGGCTTTTGTAACAAATGTTTCAGGAAAGGCTGATCGCGGAGGCTGATCGAATCGAATTCGTCGAGGTTGATCAATGCAAACCGGTGCAACGCCAACTCCGCGTCCCGCTTATTGCCAAAATCCAATCTGTCGGTATAATATTCCCGCAAAAAAGGCGGGATCAGATTGCGGCACCAGGTGGATTTACCGCATCCCTGAGGACCGGCCAGCAAGGGTACTATACTATTGGCGTGTGTTTGGCTCATTTGTTTCCACTGTGCGGCCATCCCTATAAACCAACGGTAAAACATATCCGGCCACTTTTTGTTATTGGTCGGAATAGTTTCAGCCAGCCGGCGGATATAATCTGTTCCGTCCCACTCAGGCAGATGATCGAGATAATAATCTATAGGATTATAAGAAGATACATAATTGGAATACACATACCGTTTAATATCCCGGTCCCAGAAGTTCAATCCTTCCTGATGTGCCTGCAAACTGAACGTATTCAGTGATTCGTCCGTAACAGGCGCAAAACCAAATTGATAGGAGCTCTTTTCGCGATATTCGACCTCTTTCTTTACCTCATTCCTCCGGAATTCATATCGCCGTTGCATGAATTCCTTCAATTGAAGGGATAACCTTTGCGAAGCGTTGATACATGGTTTTAACCCGTATTTTTTTCCTAATATATATACATTGCGGATCGTTGTCCGGAACTCGACTTCATAATCATTTAATTCCGAATGGAAAGCAGTCCATTTCACAGCCTCCTCTTCAGGGATTCCCGAACGGCAACAGTTTTCCGCCAGGCGGATCAGGAACAGCTTATGATCATCGTCAGAGAATCCCCCGAAATAATCCAATGCTTCCCGCAACGAAGTTTCGTACAATAAAGATATCCTCCGGTTTCGGCCCATGCCCGGCAATAATCTTTCCAGCGGATCCGGATCCTGTTTTCTTGACTCTTCCCATGTAAGAGGTTTTGGCATCTGAAGAGGTTGCTCAAGAGGAATGGCGGGAACTTCCGGGTGAAAATAAATATCCGGGTCGAACGACATGCGGCACCCTCTTTGGTAATTTGTATGTTGATAGGCAATAGTTATGCCGAGCAGCATCCGGTAAAAATTAACGGCCTGTAAATAAGCATGCGCGTGGAAACGTTCAATATGTTCTTTTCGCTGAGGTAACTTTCCACCCGGTAATGTAAACCGGACCAGTATCTTTAAACTCTCTCCGCTGATTCCTTTGAATACAGCCATCGTTTGTGCAGCTTTGGTAGCTTTCCGTTTTATCTCATCCATTTCGGAATCTCCTGACAAATGATCGATTTCCAATAAAACGATCCCGTTATAATACGCTTCCGAATTAAACAAGATAACAGGAGGGAGTTTTGATTCCGGCAATTGAGTTCCCGGGACACAATTTTGCAACAAAGCACGGCATGCAATCGCCGCTTTAGATTTCTCTTTATTACCCATTTGCGCCATTGCAAAAGACAACGAAATTTTCCGTGGAGCTACATAAGCCTCCTTAAATAAAAATACAAACATAATAGTTAAGTGTTTTAGTAAGTTTTTATTTGTGGTTCATCCGACAAATGCGTAGTTTTTATCATGTAGTGCCAGTATTTTGAGTTC
>DAMCDT010000251.1:286-6100 GCA_032058265.1 Tannerellaceae bacterium | reverse complement strand
CGCCTGTTTTGCGATACGGCTATAGATGTTATTGAACCTGACGATATTGTTTGGGTGCAGGATTATCAACTGATGCTATTGCCGGGTATGATCCGTGATCAAATATCGGATATCAGTATCGGTTATTTCCATCATATTCCTTTTCCATCGTATGAACTATTCCGTAGTTTACCGGAAAGGGCTGAAATACTTAACGGATTAATGGGGGCCGATCTGGTAGCTTTCCATACTCATGGCTATATGCGTCACTTTATAAGTGCCGTTTACAGAGTACTGAAACTCGATTGTGATTTAGACGAGATCCATCTGGATCGCCGTGTGGTTGATGTTGATGCGTTCCCTATGGGTATAAATTACGAGAAATATTATGATGCGATATTGGACCCGGAAGTGAAAATGCAGGCAGAAGTACTCAGGAGTAGTTTTGGTGATGCCAAATTGATCTTGTCCGTAGATCGGCTTGATTATAGTAAAGGTATTCTTATACGTTTGAAAGGTTTTGAAGAATTCCTGCATAATCATCCTGAATATATAGGAAAAGTCTCGATGGTTATGATAGTATCGCCTTCACGTGATAATGTGGATATCTATGCCGAATTGAAAGATGAAATTGATAAAAAGGTCGGAGCTATCAATGGGATGTATTCCACGGCGGATTGGACTCCGGTGTACTATTTCTACCGTTCATTCAATTTTGAAGAGTTGTCTGCCTTATACCACATGGCGGATATCGCATTGGTTACTCCGTTACGAGACGGAATGAATCTGGTATGTAAAGAATATATTGCTGCGAAAAGAGATAAGCCGGGCGTATTGATTTTAAGTGAAATGGCCGGTGCTTCCATAGAATTATCTGATGCGATCATTGTCAATCCGACCGATATAGAAGAAATTGAACAAGCGATATTGAAAGCTCTTGGAATGCCTAAAGATGAGCAGTTGACAACGATGAAAAAAATGCAGAAAATCATTTCTACACAAACTGTAGGACAATGGGCGAAAGATTTCATCACGGAATTACAGGAAGTAAGGGAAAGAAATAAAAAACTGGAAAAGAAAATAGTTGAAAAGACGAATCTAATGCAGATAAAAGATGAATATAGCGCTGCGGATAAAAGGCTTATCATGCTTGATTATGATGGGACGTTGGCAGCGTTTAATAAAGATCCCCTGCAGGCATATCCATCACAAAAGCTATTGATGATATTAAAACAATTAGCTAGTGACTCCAAAAATAATATCGTTATTACCAGTGGACGGGAAAAGAATATATTGGAGAAATGGCTGGGTGATCTTCCGATTGGTCTGGCTGCTGAACATGGTTCTTTCTACAGGGAAAACGGACAATGGCATGATAATACACAGGAAATTGAATGGGATGATGAAATAATAAATGTGATGGAATATACCGTCAAAAGAACCCCACATTCAAAAATAGAGAAGAAAAAGACAGCTTTGGTATTCCATTACCGGGATGTGGATGTATGGCTCGCTGACCTGCGAGTTACTCAACTGCTGAATGCATTGATTAATCCAACCTCCCGTAATAACCTACAGATAATGAAAGGTAATAAGATACTGGAAGTAAAATCGACCCAATTTAATAAAGGAACTGAAGCAAAAAGATTAGTCGAGAAAGACAATTATGATTTTATAATGGCGATAGGCGATGATACGACTGATGAAGAAATGTTTCTTGCCCTGCCGGAAAATGCCGTAACTATTAAAGTAGGTAAAAGTTCAAAGGTAGCTAAGTATAATCTACCAACACAACCTCAAACGCTTTCTTTTTTAAATGAACTAGCTGAAGTAATGTAATTTATTTTGACTATCCTTCATTTACCAAAGGCTTTCTCTATAAAATCCTCGATATTCTGCAAGGTTGTTTCATTAACTGATATAAAAGAGTAATTTTGCAATTCCCTTAAAGAAACAGGATGAAGTTTACGTACAATAAATTCCGTATAATTGCTATTGTTGCCCTTCTTTTCGTTTTGGCTTTATCGAAAAGCGGAGACCTGTTTGTACGCTTCCTTATAAAACCTAAATTGCAGACAATAGAGGAACGATACAATGTATCTGTTCATTATAAAGCCATACTTTTAAAAAGACTAACCAATATCCAGATAAAGGGATTGACAGTTATTCCAAAAGACAGTGAACCTCTAGCAAGTGCTAATTCCTTTTTGATCAAATTAAATTTCAACAACCTTCTGATAGGTAAGATTGACATCAAACAAATGATTGCAAGGGATGTAAATATAAACTTTATCAAAAACAAAGATTCATCTAACTTCGATTTTATATATCAACAGAAAAACTCTTTTCAAAATATGGATACCTTAATGGTAGCTGAACAGAATTTTGCTTTTAAGGCTGAAAGGACACTTAAATCAATATTCAGATTCTTACCGTCGAACGCCTCTATTCTAAACCTACATATATCCTATAATAGTAATGACAATGAACTGACGCTTGAAATACCGAAGTTGACCATTGAAAATAATACGTTTGCGATGGATATTCAAAGTAAGGAAAACGACGTCGAAAGTGAATGGGTTTGCAGAGGTACGTTACAGGATAATAAACAAACGATTAACTGTCGCCTATATACTAAAGACATTACAAAAAAGATAGCTTTACCTTTTCTGGAGTACAAATGGGGGGCTACTGTTAAGTTCGACACCCTGGCATTTGAATTGACGGGAGGAAAAAAGAAGCACCAACAACAAACAATACAAGGTAAAGCAGGTATTAAAGGACTTACTTTATTTCACAAACGTATATCTCCGGACACCGTTCTACTGGACAGGGGATTTTTAAATTATAGGTTACATATCGGAAAAAATTACCTCGAAGTAGACAGCAGTACAACCGTTTATTTCAACAAGCTAAAACTAAATCCTTATATAAGGCTTGAAAAGAATAAAGATTGGCATATACTGGCTTCTTTGGATAAAAAAGATTTTCCGGCCGATGATCTGTTTTCTTCACTTCCTAAAGGATTATTTTATAATCTGGATGGAATAAAGACGGAAGGTATCTTAAACTATCATTTTCTTTTGGATGTAGATATGACTGATGTCGAGAACCTGATTTTTGAATCGTCATTAATATCAAAGAATTTCAAAATCCTTGAATACGGCAATACTGATCTACGTTTGATGAACAACCCGTTCAATCTTACTATTTATGAAAAAGAAACGCCGGTACGAACAATAAAACTGGGGAGTGAAAATCCTGATTTTCGTCCTTATTGGTCGATATCCCGTTATTTACCATTTGCCATCATGCATAGTGAAGATGCCGGTTTTATGCATCACCGTGGTTTTATTCCGGATGCATTCAGGCGATCATTGGTACAAAACATACAAGAAAGAAGATTTGCGCGTGGAGGTAGTACACTGAGTATGCAGTTAATTAAAAACGTCTTCTTAAGCCGTAATAAAACAATTGCGCGTAAGCTGGAAGAGATATTAATCGTATGGTTGATTGAAACCAATAGGTTAACGTCTAAAATACGTATGTTTGAAGTTTATATGAATGTTATTGAATGGGGACCTAACATATATGGAGTGACGGAAGCTTCCCGTTTCTATTTTGGCAAGGAAGCACCATCATTAACATTGAGCGAATGTATTTTCCTTTCGTATATCATTCCTGCACCCAAACATGTACGTAATCACTTTGATGGGTTACAAATCAAACCAGGATTCTACGATTTTCATAGGGAAGCTGTAAAGCGATTATTACAACGAGGCTGGATAAGTGCTGACGAAGCAGCAAGAAGCAATCCTAATATAACGATCAAAGGTCCGGCAACCGAGTATATACCAAGTGGCAGAGGCGCTACGTCATCTCCCGGAAATCGATTTTAACCCGCGTGCCTTTATTCAAAGTTGAAACGATAGTTACCTCTGCGCCATATACCTGGAGTATTCGTATTGAAAGACTTAAGCCAATTCCGTTTCCAGGATGTTCGCGCGTATTACTGGCACGGTAAAACGGCTGGAATACTCTTTCTAATTCTTCCGGAGGAATACCGATACCTTGGTCTTCTATTTCCAGAATTGTATCACGTAAACGTATCTCCACTACCTTATCACCTGAATATTTTAGAGCATTTCCTATAATATTATCCAACGCGGTTTTCAATAATTGTGGATTGACATGCAATACCAGCGCGAAATTATCAGGAGAGAACTGGATTCTTTTTTCAACAAACTGCATTAAGAATTCTGCCAAAAAAACAGTTTCCGTAGCCGATTTTAATATTTCTTCTTCACCTTTTGATAGAAACATAAGGTGTTTCATCAATTGAATGATACGTTTTGTTTCCGATAGAATACGAGTGAGGGAAGATTGATATTCGGAAGGTGTACGTTCACGTAATAAACTTATTTCACATTCCCCCTGAATAGCGGTTAATGGATTGTTTAGTTCGTGAGATGCATTACTTATGAAAGATTTCTCACTCTGATACGTGTTATCGATCCGCTTGATCATGTAAGTAGCGTATCGTTTACCGACAAAGTAAATAAGCACGCCATTGATCAACAAAAAAGCCACAAATACCCAAATCCTGTAAGGTAAAAACACATTCGGGAATAATACAATAGCAAGATAAAATACTATAGATATAAGGGTGATAACACCAACCGTCAAATAGGTGAAATAATATGCTATCCGTTTTGCTGATGTCATGCTTCAATCATATAACCAATACCAGATACCGTACGTATCATTTTGTTATCAAATCCTTTATCTATTTTAGTGCGAAGGTAATTAACGTACACATCTACCACATTCATATTCCGCTCAGGTTCTTTATCCCATACTTGTTTTATGATGTTCTCACGACTCAGTGCTGTTCCCTGATTCAACATCAGGTATTCAAGTAAACGGTATTCACGCACCGTTAAGTCGATTGGAACACCCTCCCGTATAGCTCGACGATTTTCTGTTTCCAGTACAAGGTCGCCACAGACGATAGTATTTGGCGTTTCACTTTTAGTTCGGCGTAATAATGCCTGAATACGGGCCTCCAATTCCTGAAAGCTAAACGGCTTTACAAGATAATCATCAGCTCCGGCATCCAGGCCTTTTACGATATCATCAGTCGTGCCTAACGCAGTAAGCATAATTACCGGGGAAGAATATCCGTATGCTTCCCTGTATTTACGGCAAAGTTGCAAACCATCCATTTTAGGCATGATAACGTCGAATAGCAATAACTGGTAAGTATTCTCTTGTATTAATTCCCAACCGGCTACTCCATCATGTGCAATTTGCACCTCATGCCCAAACTCTTGCAAACCTCTTTCTATAAAGGATGCAATGTTAACTTCATCTTCAACTACAAGTATCTTTGCCATGTATTTAACGATTAATGTTTAATGATTAACGATTAATTAATAAAACTTTAAAGGATTAATCATTAATCGTTAATCCGCTAATCATTATTTAAGTCCTGTTGCCTCTAACCAAATATTTGCCATAAGCTGGCGGCCGGGAAGATCGGGATGTACGCCGTCGTAAGCCCAGTAACGAGCCGGCGCTTGTTTCATCGCTTCATCAAAACCAGCCTGGAAAGGAACAAATACAGCGTTGAATTCACCTGCCAGCTTCTTTGCTATCCGGCGATATTCGTCAAACTTCGGGAACCATTTACCCTCTTCGATAGCAGAACCGCCTTTCAACGCAAAAGGTTCACATAATACCAATTGAACATTAGGCTGTTTTTCTTTTGTATATTTCAATAAGTCACGGTAATCGTTTTCATACGTTGCAACCGTTCCTTTATATCCCCAATCC
>DAMCDT010000251.1:0-276 GCA_032058265.1 Tannerellaceae bacterium | reverse complement strand
AGCGTATGCCAGTAATCATTCACACCTATCAGTATACTTAATACATCCGGTTGAAATGCCAGGCATTCCATTTCCCAACGGTTACGAAGTTCAAAGACTTTATTCCCACTTATTCCCCGGTTATATATTTTTAATTGCTTATCAGCGTGCTTCGTTAACAACTGGGTTGCAATAAAGAGGCTGTATCCGGTTCCTAATTGTTCCAGTGAATTGGCATTATTATTGCCATGAGTTCTACCTGCATCAGTGATAGAATCACCTTGCATCAGCACAACA